>CAYGKI010000001.1:0-6359 GCA_964350235.1 uncultured Gemmatimonadaceae bacterium
GGTCCGCTGCGGGGCCAGCAGGGTGGTGGGCCCGCCATCCTGCGCCCCGTCGTCGGGGGCCATCCCGGAACGCCGGGTCGGATGGACGCGCTCGAGGGCCCACCCGTCGGAGCGTAGGAACTTCTCGTCCCGGTGGATGCGTAGCCTTCCCGCCACGCCCATGGCCAGCACGTCCCCGGAGAAGCAGCGCGGATCGTACCCGTAGCGCCGCATGTACCTGAGACCGCCCGGGCCATGTCCCTCGGGCGGGGTGTAGCGCGGAATGACCACGCCCTCGGGCGGGTCGCGACCCACGGCGCTCCAGCGGCGCAGGGTGAAGGTCAGGAGCCCCAGCCACCCCGCCAGCGCCACCAACGCCCCGCGATTGTCCGCGAGGAACCATCGGGCGCGCTGGGCGGAGGTGGGCGGCTGCACGATCCCCTTCGGGAACGTCAGGACCGTCGTGAAGCCCTCACGAGGTGCCAAGGGCTGGGTGAGCCGGTACCTGGCGACGCCCGGGCCCGCCAGCTCCACCTCGTAGGCCTGGCCCCGGGCCCCCTGCGGGCCCGTGTAAGCCTCCGCCGACATCCCGTCCACGGGCACCGGCTCGGGGAGCTGCACCTCCACCGTGCCTTCCTCGATGGGGAAGACCCACCCCGTGCCGATGGCGTTCCAGTACAGCTCGTCGTGCTCGTCGAAGAACCCGAGCTGTCGCGTGGTGCGGTAGCGGAGGGTGAACGTGTGGTCGGCCGGCACGGGGAGGAGGTCGTCGTTGCCCGTGTTGATCCGGATTCCGTTGGAGAGCTGTTCGGTGAACCAGGGCTCCAGCGCTCCGTTCCGCTCCACGGACACCAGCTCGAAGCCCACGCGGACCCGGTTCCCGTAGCGGTCTCGGTAGCGGGTGGGAAAGTCGCGGTAGATGCCGCGACGGATCTGCTGGCCTTCGGCGCGTACCGTGATGTGCTCGATGACGTCCAGACTCCCGTCCTCCTGGACCTGGATGCTGGTGTCGTACGAGAGGATCCGCTCCTGCGCCTCGACCGATGCGGTGGCCGTTCCCAGGAGGGCGGCGAGGGCCCATGCGGCGAGCGAGCGCCTCACGGGCTCAGATCCACGAGGGGGCCCTCCCGCTCCTCGGCGTCCGCTTGGAAGAACTCGCTCTCGCCGAACCGGAACGCTCGGGCCACCAGGAGGTCGGGGAAGCGCTGGGCCCTGGTGTTCATGTCGCGCACCGCGCCGTTGTAGAACCGCCGCGCGAACTGGAGATGATCCTCCACGTCCACGAGCTCGCGCTGGAGGTCCTGGAAGTTCTCGTTGGCCTTCAGGTCCGGATACGCCTCCCTGAGCGCGAACAGACGGCCAAGGGCCTGCTCCAACGCCGACTCCACCTCGCCCAGCGCGCCCGGCCGCTCGGTCGCCACCGCCCGGGCCCTCAGCTCCGTGACGGCCTCCAACGTCGCCCGCTCGTGGGCGGCGTACGCCTTCACAGCCGTCACGAGGCGGGGGATGAGGTCATGCCGCCGGGTGAGCTGCACGTCGATGTCCGCCCATGCCGACCGGACCTGGTTCCTCGTCCGGACCAGTCCGTTGAACACGAAGACGCCCCACAGGGCGACGGCGAAGGCGACGAGGAGGATGAGGTTGGACACGCCGGAATCTAGTGCGAAACCCTCCGCCGTCACGTTCCCGACAGCGGGGGGTGTCGCTCCCCGGTCATATCCCGCGCAGCAACCACTCGCCCACGGTGCCGATGGCGGACATCATGAGCGCGCCTCCCAGGGCCCATCCGAAGCTGTCGATCTTCAGGGAATCGCTCACGGCGTCGGTGATCTTGAGAAGAATGGCGTTGATGATCACGCGCGTGACGAACGCCAGAAGCAACGCGATGCCGAGTGTGCCCACGGCGAACACGACGAAGAACAGCCATCCCAGGAAGAAGTTGAGGATCCCGAAGATGGCCGCCACGCCGAAGGCCGAGCCCAGGGACTTCACGTGGAACCCGGGGAGCACCTGAGCCGTGACCCACACGGCGAAGGAGAGCACGGCCCAAGAAAGGAGGAGGTTCATACGCGTTGGCTCCAGAGACGGCGGGGTGCGGATTCGGCGGGGACGATCAATGCCAGTGCCCGTGCGCTTCGGACCAGACGGCCCCCGGCCAGGGCGGCTCCCCGGCTCCGGAGCCTCCGAGGAGCACGTAGCCTCCCGCGATGAGGGCCAGGGTCAAAGCGATGCCGAGAATGAACATCCAGGCGGGGTTGGATCCCCCGCGCTCGGCGCGCTCCTTCTCGGCCTCGCGGCGCTTTCTGCGAAGCTCTTTCTTGGACGACATGGGACTCCTCGCGAGGGTGGCTGCCTCATTCTCCGGTCCGGCGGCGTCGTTGTCAAAGCGGGTGACCCGGGAGCTCCGCGGACCGGCCTCCGCGGCGACCCGATGGGGTCAGGGCCTCCAGATCAGGGAGAGTGCGGCGTAGTGGAGCCACGCGAAGGCGTAGACCTCCTCCACGTCGGCTCCACCCTCCACCATCCGGTACCCGGCCTCCACGCTCCATGCGTTGCTCAGGTCCCGGCGTAGCTCCAGGGCCACGTCCTCGGCCCGGCCCGGACCTCCCGCCAACGCGTCGACGTCCAGCCCCACGGACCACGACGGAGCGAATCGCCACGTTCCCGCCAGGTGGAGCAATGGGACGAACCCGACGTTGGTCTTCCGGCTGGAGGTGCCCGCCTGGTCCAGCGCGGTGACCGCGTCGCGGATCTTGGCGGTGAACCCCACCCACGCCGAGCTTCGGGCGCCCTCGTGCCAGCGGTACCTGTAGGTGAGGCGGTAGGAGTCGAACGTATACGTGGCCTCGGCGGGGACGCCCGCCACATAGTCGGCCCCGGAGAAGGAGAGGGGTGCCCCGGGGGTGCCGGTCCCCTTCACCGTCAGCGGGGCCGCCAGCGCGCGGAGCGCGTGTCGCTCACCGGCGCGCCACGTGACGTAGAGCCTTCCCGCCGCCCAGGGGCCCGATCCCGCGAGATCGCTCAAGGAGAATCGCGTGGCCGTGCCGTCGTTGGGGATCTCCACGTCGTTGTAGCTCTGCCAGACCGGGCCGCCTTCCAGCTCGATGGTCCAGGTGGGCGGCGACTGGGCCGAAGCCGGGTCGGGCGAAGGGAGGGTCAGGGCCAGGGCCGCAGCGAGGGCGAGCGGGGCCGAGCGGGGCGTCATGACGTCGTCCTTGCGGGATGAATGCGTGGGGGAGGCGGCAACCACGCCGCTCGGTTGGGGTACCCGCAAACAGTGCCTGAGTATCCATCCCAACCAGCGTCGCGGCCACGGGGCCGCCGGGAGACTTCCATGCCCATCCGCCTCCCTTTGCGGGGCCTCCTGGTCGCCGCGGTGTCCGTCATGGCCGCCTGCGGGCCGTCCCACCGCCTCGGTGAGTACGACTTCCGGGAGCGCACCGTCGCGGTGGTCTCGGAGATCCCCACACGTCCGGACGTGCTCACCGGGCCGCACTTCCTGGACGGGTTCAGCGGCGACCCGGTGCGCGACGTCCTCCGGGCCGGTGCCCGGGTCTACCGCGAGGTGGAGTCCCACCGGTTGAGGGAGCGGCTGGATTCCGCCGCCACGCGTATCGACGTGGGGTACGTCCTGGAGGATCAGACGCTGGAGCGCGTGGCGCGGTACCTGGGGGCCCGCCCGGTCGGCCCCGACGACGAGCCCGACTTCCTCCTCGAACTCATGGTCCTGGAATACGGGATCGACGCCGAGCGGTGGGACGCGGCGGCCCACTTCTACATCGAGGCCGACGTGACCCTTCTGGACGCGTCCAACGGCGTGGAGGTATGGCGCCGTGAGATCGACGCGCAGGAGCGTATCGGATCCGCCGTGTTCGGACCCGCTCGGGCGGTTCGCGACGTGGTGACCGCCGCGTCGTTGGCGGACCTGGACGTGGAGGAGATCGTCGTCGCGCTGGAGTCGTTGGCGGACTTTTCCGGCCGTGTGATCACCGACGAGCTGCGGGAGGATCTGAGGGATGTCCGGTCGCCCTGACCGGGCGAGCCCTGCACGAGGCTGGCGACGGTGGCCTACGCCTCTCCCAGCATGAGCGCCGCCATCCGGTATGCTACCGCGTGAGGCGTCACCCCGTCCGCATCGGCCTGTCTCAGGATGGACAGGGCCCGCCCGTGGATCCCTTCCAGCTTGCCCGGCATCTCTTCCTGGGCGTAGAGGCCCGCCGCCGCCGTCCCCGCGATGACGCCGCCGGCGCTCGCGACGAAGTCCGGAACGATGGCGATCCCCCGTGCCCGGAGCCGTTCCGCGTCCGCCTCCTCCCGGAGCTGGTTGTTGGCCCCCCCGCAGATCCCCCGTGCCTTCAGGCGTGGAATCGTGCCTGCGTCCAGGATGCCGCCCAGCGCGCAGGGTGACAGGATATCCGATTCTGCGAAAAGGATCTCGTCGGGCGGGACCACGTCCACGTCGACGCGCGCCCGCACGCTCCGTATGGCTTCGGCGTCGACGTCGGCGATGGTGACCCGCGCTCCGGCGTCCACCAGATGGACCGCCAGATCGCTGCCCACGGCGCCCGCGCCCTGGATGGCCACGCGCACGCCCTGGAGACGGCCTCCGTGGCCCAGGTGCTCCGCCAACGCACGGATTCCATGGAACACCCCCACGGCGGTGGGAGGGCCGGAACTCCCCATCTGCCGGTTGGTGGCTCCGACGTGCCGGGTCTCCGTGGCGATGATGTCCATGTCGTCCGCCGTGGTGCCGATGTCGGGGCCACACATGTACCGTCCGTCCAGGCTCTCGACCACGCGTCCGAACGCGCGCAGCAGCTCCGGCGTCTTGTCACGCCCCGGGTCGCCCAGGATCACGCTCTTGGCACCGCCGAGAGGCAGATCGGCCAGAACGTTCTTGTAGGTCATGGCCCGGGACAGGCGAAGCACGTCGGTGAGCGCTTCCGCCTCGGTGGGGTAGGGGCGAAAGCGCACTCCGCCCGCCGCCATGGCGCCGCGGCCCCGATGGATGGCGACGATGGCCCGCAGCCCGGCCGCGGCGTCGGTCACGTGGATGACACGCTCGTGGGCGTCGTACTCCGGATGCTCGAAGATCATGGCAGGGCGGGCCGGCGGGGCGATGGAACGCCTCACCGCGTTGTGTGTGTTGGACGGTTGGTCCTGGAAAGTTAGCGAGGGAGGTGGGTGATGGAGATCGAGATCTACTCCGACATCGTGTGTCCTTGGTGCCGGATCGGTGAGCTTCGGCTCCGCCGCGCCCTGGACGCCTTCGACGGGGGAGACCAGGTGAGGGCGGTGTTCAGGCCGTTCCAGCTCGACCCGGCCGCCCCCGCCACATCCGAGTCCGTGAAGGCGCGGTTGGAGCGGAAGTACGGGGCGCGGGCCCGGGATGTCCTGGCGCAGGCATCCGCCGCGGCGGAGGAGGAGGGATTGGTCATGGACTGGGATGGGGCCAGGAGCGTGAACACGTTCCGCGCCCACCAGCTCATGGAGTGGCCGACTCGGGCCCGGCGCGTCAGCGCGCGCTCGGCCGAGCATTCTTCGCCGCCCACTTCGAGGAGGGCGCCGACCTGGCCGACGAGGATGCCCTGGTGGCGCTGGCCTCCGCGGTGGGGCTCGACGACGAGGCCGCCAGGGCGGTCCTGAGCTCGGACGAGCACCGCGAAGCCACCCGCGCCGAGATCGAGCGTGCGCTCCGGATGGGCATCCGGTCCGTCCCGACCTTCGTCCTGGAAGGGAGATGGGCGGTGGAAGGGGCCCAGCCGGCGCACGTGCTGGTGTCCGTCCTGGAGCGCGTCCGGGAGGCCGTGCGGGAAGACCGGGAGGAGGGCGGCGACGCTTCCCCTTGAAGGGGCGCGGCACGCCCCATCCCGCAGGCGTGCCGCGCCCCACCTGGGACGATACCTTCCGGGCATGATCGACCGTTCCGGATCGCACACCCCGTCGTCCCCGGTCGGGCGGCGTAGGCCCGACCCGCCCCAGCGCGCGCCCGACAGCGGTTCGTCGGGCGGGTGGGGCGTTCCCGGAGCGGATCGGGTTCTTCCCAGCCCCCTGCCGTTGGTGGGGCGGGACCTGGAGCTGCGGCGGATCCGCGAGGCCCTCGGCGCCGGAGACGAGGCGAGGCCGGTGATGGTGCTGCTGGGGGACGGCGGCGTCGGGAAGTCCAGGCTGGCCAGCCAGGTGGCCGACGAGGCGGAGGACGAAGGGTGGACCGTGGTACGCGGGCGAGCCTATCCCGTGGAGCGCGGTGTTCCCTATGCGCTCTTCGCCGACGCCTTCATGCCGTTCCTCAGGGGGATGGAGCCCGAGCGGCTCACCGTCCTCAGGCGGGGCGGAGAAGCGGACCTGACGGCCTTGTTTCCCGCCCTGGGGCGGGGAGC
>CAYGKI010000001.1:6369-29420 GCA_964350235.1 uncultured Gemmatimonadaceae bacterium
GAAGGGGGCGCCGTCCAACGGCACCGGGGAGCATTCGGAGCTTCGGACGCGGCTCCACTGGAGCTTCGCGCAGCTCCTCCGGCGCTATGGAGAGCGGGCGCCGCTTCTGGTCGTGCTGGAAGATCTCCAATGGGCCGACGCGTCGTCCGTCGAGCTCCTCCATTTCTTGGCCCGCCAGCTCAACGGGACCCGGGTCCGGCTGCTCTGCACCTGGAACGATGGCGACAAGGAGCCCGGGTCCTCTCTCGCGGAGGTGGAGCGATCGCTGCGATCGCTGGGTCTGGGAGTGGCGCTCCGTCTGGAGCCTCTCGGCCTGGAAGAGGTGGGCGAGTTGGTCCGGCGCACCTTCTCCGTGAGCGGGGACGTGGTGGGGGAGTTCTCTGCCCTCCTTTACGGGTGGACACGCGGCAACGTGTTCTTCGTGAAGGAGGTCCTCGAATCCATGCTCGCTTCCGGGCGGCTCCGCCGCGTGGGGTCGGCGTGGACGGGATGGGACACGTCCGAGCTGGAGCTCCCGGGCTCCATCCGGGAGGCCGTGCTCGCGCGGGTAAGCATGCTTTCCCGAGACGCTCAGCGGTTGGCGGAGCTGGCCTCGGTGGTGGGAGCGCGGGCCCGCCATCCCGTGCTCGCCGCGCTGGCCGGCCTGGAGGAGGCCCCGCTCCTGGATGCGCTGGAGGAGCTCCTCGATCACCGCATCCTGGGTGAGCGGGAAGAGGACGGCGTGGTGGTCTACGTCTTCGAGCATCCGCTGGTGCGTCAGACGCTCTACGAAGAGTTGGGACTGCAGCGGGCTCGCATGCTCCACGGGACGGTGGCGGAGGCGCTGGAGTCGTATCACGGCGCCGCCGCCGGCGAGCATGCCGACGAGCTCGCCTACCACTACTCGCGCACCGATGCGCCCAGGCTGCGCGAGAAGGCGGGCGGATACCTCGTCCTGGCCGGGCGCAGGGCCCTCGAGCGACGGGCCGACAGCGAGGCAGTGGAGTACTTCGAGGCCGCACGCGTCCTGACCGAGGGCGTGGCCGACGACCAGGCGCTGGTGGAGCTTCTGGAGATGCACGCCAGGGCCCTGCAGCACGTCGGACGCTATGGGGAGGCTGTGGAGGCGTGGACGGAGGCCCTCGGTCGCGTCTCCGGGGAGGGGGCGCATGAGTGCCGAATCCGGCGCTCCCTCGCGCTGGCCCATTTCTGGCGGGGCGACCATGAAGAAGCGCGCCGGCATCTGGACCAAGGTCTGGCCTTGGCGGAGGACCTCGGGGCGTCCAGGGAAGTCGTGCGACTCCGCATCGCGAAGGGCCACTGCCTGCACGAGGTGGGCAGAGGCGAAGAGGCTCTGGCCAGCCTGGCCCCGGCCCTGCCACTGGCCGAGCGTATCGGCGACGTAGGCCTTCAGGCGCGCGTCCACCGGGCGCTCACGCTCCTCCATGTGTGGATCGGACCGGCGGAGAAGGCGCACCGGCACGGCGGCAGGGCCGTGGAGCTGGCCCGGGAGGCCGGTGACGTGTCGGTGGAGTTCTGGGCACGATGGGGATTGGGCGTGCTCCTGGGAATGCGAGGCGGATCCCAGCGCATGGGAGAGGCGGTAGACGAGCTCACCGCCCTCGCGGACCGCGCGAGATCCCCCGTCCTCCGGCTCTGGACCGCCGAGATGGAGATCGAGCTTGCCTACGGCCGCGGAGACTGGGACCAGGGCATCGCCCTGGGTGAGCGCGCCATCGCGCTGGCCAGGGATCTTCGTCAACGCTATCTGCTCCCGCGGCTCATGGTGTGGACCTCCCAGTTCTATCTCGGGCGCGGGCAGTCGGACCGGGCGAAGGAGCTGGTCGACGAAGCCGTGCGCGCGTCGGGCATGCAGGTCGAGGCGGGCCCCGTGGACGTGCACCTCGTGGTTCCTGCCGCCATCGGCCTCGCGCACTACCGGATCGGTGTCGGCGACTTCGAAGGGGCCATCCAAGCCGCGGAGCATGGCCTGCGTATCGCGGAAGGGACGGGATACACGCTTTGGGCGGTCCACCGGCTATTGCCCGTCCTGGCGGAAGCCTGCCTCTGGGCCGGCGCCATCGAGCGGGCGGAGGCCGTGGGCCGTCGCCTCAGGGAGCACGCACGCATGCTCGACCACTCGCTCGGTGTGGCCTGGGCGGATGCCTGCGACGCGCTGGTGTGCTGGAAGCAGGGAGATCCGGAAGCCGCCGTCGACCTCATGCGAGGAGCCTCGGAGGCGCTCGAGGCTATTCCCATGATCCCGTACGCCGCCCGGATCCGACGCCAGCTCGCCGGTCGCTTGCTGGAGGTCGGGGCGGTGGAAGACGCCGTCCAGGAGCTCGAGCGCGTGCACCGGACGTGCGTTCGCCTCGGAGCCGAGCCGGAGCTGGACAAGACCCGACTGATGTTCGCCGAGGCCCATCGCCCGGTCCCGCTCAAGGGAACCGGCCAGGGGATCGCGGGCCTCACGGATCGGGAGACGGAGGTGGCGGTCCTGGTGGCCCGACGGATGAGCAATCAGGAGATCGGCGAAGCCCTGGGGATGGCGACGCGGACGGCCAGCACCCACCTGTCCAACATCTACAAGAAGCTGGACATCGGCTCCCGGGAGGCCCTGGTCGACCTGGTCAGGGCATCGGAGCTCGCCTGAGCCGCGCGACCCTCTTGGCAGGTTCCGTGTCGTGCCGCCTGGAGGCGGGCTCGTTCCTCAGTCCGGACGCTCCCAATCGGCTTCATCCATCCAGGCACGAAGATCGGCGGCCGCGGCCTCCGGGGGCATGCTTCGGCAGGAGACGTCTCCTGCGGTCCTGGCACGGCGGGCGGTGGTCAGGACCGTGACGCGTTCCTGGACCGGGGCGTCGGCCGGGACGACGAACCGGCAGGCCCCGCTTGCCAATCCGGCCTCGAAGTCCAGCACGTCCTGGCGCCGGAGCTCGATGGAGTAACGGCGGTCGAGGCGCGGGAAGATGACGACTTTGGTGTCGTTCATCTCTCCGATGTATCCCTCGAAGACGATGGTCGACGCGTGGGTGTCGGCGTGGACGTCCCCGAACGGATCGACGTGCTGGCTCATGGTTTCCCCCTTCGACGTTGGCTGGATGCTTCAGCGAACGAGGGCAGTCTGCATCCGCGAGGGGTGGTGCCTCCATACGTAGCGTTACGTAGACCGCCCATGGGCGGACGTAGGGAGGCCCCACGCGGTAGGCTCACAGCGGCTCCGGCATGCGCCCTGCATCTATAACTCCATGCAGGCCATCCGTTTCTCGAGAAAGAGGTATGGCAACATGCTCAACGCCGCATTGTGGCTCTTCGTCTTCGCCGTCATCGCCGCCGTCCTGGGATTCGGTGGAATCGCCGGAACCGCGGCCGGTCTGGCCAAGATGGCGTTCTACGCATTCCTGATCCTGGCCGTGCTCGGCTTCTTCCTCGGACGCGGTCGGGCTGCCTGACGACCGGGCGACGCCACCCCGCCGGGCATCATCGCCCGGCGGGGTGGCCTCGCATGGGGAGGTGCGAAGATCATCGCTCCGGCGTGGTGGGCGGCACGTCCGCGCCTGCCCACGCGCCCTGGAGCCGAGCCTCCACGGCACGGGCCTCCTCCAGGCGGCCCTGGGCCTCCAGGGCGTCCGCCAATCCGCGTAGGGCCCAGCCGTTCTCCCTGAAGCGTTTCAGGTCCGCCCGGTAGACGGCCTCGGCCTCGCGAAACCGTCCCGCGCGCAGGAGCACGTCACCCAGCTCTTGGCGCACGGGGACGGACCATTCCGGAGGCTCCCCGTAGGTCAGGGCGTCCTCGAGCTCCACCGCCCTCCCGAGGAGGGCGACGGCGCGGGACGTGTCGCCTTCGGCATCCGCCAGCCGGCCGGCCAGCACCAGCTCGGCGATGGCGAGTAGATCCCCCGCTTCGTTGAACTCCATACGAACCCCCTCCAGGTCGGGGCTCGAGGCCAGGGCCTGGAGCATTCCCAGCTCGGCGCGGGCCTCCTCCTGCCTGCCCAGGGCGACCAGAGCGCGGCCCCGTGCATACCGCCAGAGCCCCTCGGCGTGTCCACCCATACCGCTCGGCGGCCCCGCCGATGCCAGGATCTCATCCCAGAGGCCGAACCTGATCTGGATCTGCAGCGGCCTGGCCCACCAGTGTTGGAGGAAGGCCATGCCGGGCATGCCGAGCATCTCCTCGGGGATCAGGTCGCGCACCTGGCGCGCGGCGGCGGTGGCCTGCCCGCGACGCCCGGCCATGGACGCCGCGAATGCGAGGAAGTCGTAGTTGTGCGGGTAGTACCCGGCGGTGTAGACCCCCATGCCCGGCCGCTGGTCCTGGATCCAGCGCTCGTCCGCGTGGACGGCATGCTCGTTGGCCGCGATGGCGTCGGCGTAGCGACCCACGCGGATGTAGATGTGCCCCGGCATGTGGACCAGGTGTCCGGCGCCCGGCATGAGCGCGGCCAGGCGTTCGGCGCAGGGCAGGGCCCGATCCGGGTCGACGGCCTCCACGGCATGGATGTAGAAGTGGCACGCGCCCGGGTGATCGGGGGTCCGGGCCATCACCGACTCCAATCGCGCGAGGGCGGCGCCCATGCCGTCTCGGGGCGTGCCGTCCACGTTCCAGTAGCTCCAAGGACTCAGATCCATGACGGACTCCGCCCAGAGCACCGCCGCCTCCGTGTCGTCGGGGAAGCGCCGGGCCACAGACGCCATGGCGCGGGTATAGGCCGAGTCCAGGGACGCTCGAAGGTCGACCTGCGGCGGCTGGCCGTAACGCGTGGCCAACGCCTCCACCAGCGCTCGCTCCAAGGGTGTCTCGGCGTCCAGGACCTCCCGCGCTCTCCGCACCGCCTGCCAGGCCGCCGACTCGGCCGCCGGCTCCATGGGCATGTTGATATTCGGGCCCAGGGCCAGAGCCTCTCCCCACCAACACATGCCGCACCCAGGGTCGAGGCGCTGCGCCTCCCGGAAGGACCGAACGGCCTCTTCGTGGTTGAAGGCGTAGTAGAGGCGGAGACCCTGGTCGAAGTAGGCCTGCACCTGCGGTGAGGCTGTGGTGACCCCGTAGTGGTGGTCGCCCAGGTTGTCGTAGAGGGGGATCTGGTCGTCAGCCTGCGGCGGAGGGGGGGCCTGGTGCTGATGGGCTCCTGCCTGCAGGACGAGCACGGCCAGGACGGTGGTGGTGATGGGCATTCTGGTCTCCCGGGTGACCCGAGTCGTGAAGGGGCCACCACGTCGGTAGGGACGAGCTGGAGTCGAGGGACCCGTGAGGTTCCCCTAGGGCTCTACCGACTTTCCGCGGGCAACGGCTCACGACCTGCCACGCCGCCACCCTCTCGAGGGACGCGGATCCTCAGGATCACGCGATGCCGCGCACCTCGTGCCCGAAGGCCTCCGAGTCGTCGAGGGTCAGGTCGGGCCAGTGCTCGAGGACCCGTGCGACCCCCGTGGGAGGGAGCACGCCGGCCTGCTGCGCCTGGAGGACCCGCGCGATGGTCCGCTTCAGGTCCAGACAGGCCACCCACCACTCCAGCACCTCCACCTCGACCTCGTTGTCGCTCTCCAGCTGGCTGGTGTCGCCCGAGAGGAGTCGAAGACAGTGGTCGCAGTGGCGTCCGTCCCGTGCGTTCCTGCACGTACAGTGCGCTGAGAGATGTCCCGGGGCATGGCGCACCACGGTGACGTGATGCGTGTCTCCGGTCTCGTCGCCGACCTGGAAGGTGAAGGTCTGTAGGGTGTGCATGGGGACGGTCCTCCTGGGGTTCGAAGCCAGCGCGCTCGCTCGCCGGCGGCTCGTGCACCTTGAACACCATGGCGTCGCCGACATGGTCACATCCTCATCGACTCCGGGGGGGGGCGGACTGGCGTCGTCCCCGAGGTTCGGGACAGGTTGCCCTCGACGTTCCACCGAAGATGGAGGGAGATGGATGGCCACCAGAGTCGCATTCCGGAGGGTCCCGCGGGTCGGTTCGCTCGCGCTGGTCGCGGTGCTCGCGGCAGGCGCGTGCACGGAGCCGGCGGACCCACCCCCGGTCTGGAGCACCACGCGGTACGCGCCGCAGAATCGCCCGGACGTGAGAGGAACGCTCGGCGCGGTGTCTTCGGACCACCCTCTGGCCACCCAGGCCGGGCTGGCCGTCCTCCGCGCCGGCGGGAACGCCACCGACGCCATCATCGCCATGGCCGGTGTGCTGGCCGTGACCCGGCCCCACATGAACGGCGTCGGTGGTGACGCATTCGGCATCTTCTACGACGGGGAGACCGGCGAGGTCACGGCCCTCAACGCCAGTGGGCGGTCCGGGGGCCTCGCCACCCCCGACTTCTTCCGGGATCGAGGGCTGGAGGAGATCCCCCAGACCGGGGCGCTCTCCGTGAGCGTCCCCGGGGCCGTGGCGGGCTGGGTGGACGCCCACGATCGCTACGGAAGCTTGCCGTTCCAGGAGCTCCTCCAGCCGGCCATCCGCTTCGCCATGGACGGATTCCCGGTTTCCACGAGGCTGGCGCTCGACATCGTCGAGCAGGGCGACGCCCTCAATGAGCGGGGCAAGGAGCTGTATCAGCCGGGTGGTGACCCACCACCCGTGGGGTCGCTGCTGCGGAATCCGGAGCTGGCACGCTCCCTCGAGCACATCGCGTCTTCGGGGAAGGAGGGCTTCTACCGGGGGGAGATCGCTCGTGCCCTGTCCGCGTTCGTCGAGCAGGAAGGTGGCCACCTGCGCTACGAGGACTTCGCGGCGCACACCTCCACCTGGGTGGAGCCCCTGCGGGCCGAATACCTGGGGCACACCTTCCTGGTCATGCCGCCCAGCACGCAGGGGCCGGCGCAGCTCGCCCTCCTGACCATGTCGGGGGCGCACCCTTTGGCGGAGATGGGGCACAACAGCGCCGACTACCTCCACACGCTCATCGAGCTCAAGAAGCTGGCCTTCGCCGACCGGGACCGCTGGGTCGCCGACCCGGATCTGGCCGACGTTCCGGTGGAGCGGCTCATCGATCCAGCGTACCTGGCCGACCGGGCGGCGTCAGTGGATCCAGCGCGCGCGGCCTCGGACGTGCTCCCCGGCTTCGGGGATCCCCTCCCGGATCCCGCCGAGACCGACGACGGAGGTGACACGGTGTACCTCACGGCGGTGGACCAGTGGGGGAATGCGGTGAGCTGGATCCAGAGCAACTACGCGGGCTTCGGGTCGGGATTGGTGGAGTCCACCACCGGAATCCTGCTCCACAACCGGGGGGCGCTCTACACGCTCCAGGACGGTCACCCGAATCAGGTGGCTCCAGGGAAGCGGCCCTACCACACGCTGAGCCCCATGATGGCTCTGGATGGAGACGGGCGCTTCGCGTTCACCCTGGGGACGCCGGGCGGGGACAGCCAGCCTCAGTCACTCCTGCAGATCACGCACAACATGCTGATCTTCGGGATGACGCCGCAGGAGGCCGTCGAGGCTGCGCGCTTCCGCTCCTACGGCGGCACCCGGGTGTCCATGGAGAACCGCGTGTCGTTGGACGTGGTGGAGGCGCTGGCCGAGCGGGGGCACGACCTCACGCTGGTGGACGGATGGACGGCCACGTTCGGTGGCGCGCAGATGATCTTCTTCGATCCCGCCACCGGCGTGCTCACCGCGGCGGCGGACCCTCGTAGAGAGGCGTACGCGCTGGCGTATTGAGCGGGTGGGGAGACCGGGGGCGCCGCCCCGGTCTCCCAGGGGAAGGTCGTGGGACGACCACGTCTGGCGCGGGGGGATTCGTTTGTCTAAACTCTCCCCTTCGTAGTCCGAAGACCGTGCGCGCCCCCTTCGCACGGGATGTTCCCACGACTGTCCCATCTCTCGTCGGACAGGTGGTTTGAGCATCAAACATTGCATTTGGGAATAGATTCCATGGCTGATCGTCGACCCTCCAGGTTCGCTTCCCACCTCGTCGTGGGATTGCTGGCGTTCGGAATCACGGCAACTCCTTCCTTGGGGCAATCCCGCCAACAGGACGGAGTGCGTCCCATTCCCCGTGGCGTGCTGGGGGGCGTGGAGCTCACCGCGGAAGACCAGGCCGTTCAGCCCATCGTCGAGCGGCTGAGCCTGGAGAGCTACACGCAGCTGGTGCACGAGCTGGCCGCGTTCGGCGACCGTGAGCAGGGCTCCGAGGGGAACGAGCGTGCCAACGACTGGATCGAGGCTCAGCTGCGCGGTTGGGGGTACGAGACCGAGCGGGTGCACTACGAGTACGAGGGTGAGCCTCGCAGCCAGGTGATCGCCACGAAGATCGGTGCCACCAGTCCCCACGAGATGTACATCGTGAGCGGCCACATGGACGGCCGCGGCGGTGGACAGGCCGTGAACGACAACGCTTCGGGAACGGCATTGGTGCTCGAGATCGCACGGGTGCTCGCGTCGTCGGACATCACTACCGACCAGTCCATCCGGTTCGCGCTCTGGAACAACGAGGAGACGGGGCTCAACGGCGCCCGTGCGTACGTCGAGCAGCGCGTCGACCTGCAGGGAATCGAGAACCCCGCCGGATCCGGCCTGTACCCCGAGCCGCGTTGGCTGGGCATGATCCAGCACGACAAGGTGATGTTCGATCACGGGAACCCGGTGATGCATCGCCAGGCCCTGAACGCCGACGTGGACGTGGAGTTCCAGCTCAACTCGACCATGTGGGAGGCCTCCTCCCGTCTCGCCGTCCATCTCATCAACGCCAACCGGAAGTTCGCGACGGACTACCCGGCGGCGATGAGCAACAGCATGAGTAACACCGACTCTACGCCGTTCATGGATCACACGGCGGCCGTGAGCCTTCGTGAGAACCGCCGGCTCTACGAGATCGGTCGGGGTTCCGACCCCCATTGGCATCAGCCGTCGGATGTCCTTGCGACCTTCTCGGACGCGGATTTCCTCCTCGGCTTCAACGCAGCACAGACGACTATGGCGGGCGTGGCGCTGCTCGCCGGCGCACGGGTCGGCCAACCACGCCAATGAGACTTGGCGGTCGCGGTCGGGCTCTACCCCCCCTGAGCCTGTTCGCCGCGACCGTTTCCTGAGCATGCACGTAGTGCGCCCGACGGCGTCCCTCGGGACGTTCCGATAGGCGCCTTTCCAGCGCGAGCCCTCCTGGGCCGCGAGCCCAGGTTCTCGCGCCATACCCCTTCGTCCAATGGAGACGAACCATGAATACACCCAATGCGCGATGCGCGAAGCTTGCATTGCCAAAGCTTGGAGCGTTAGCGGCGTTGTCGCTGCTGTCCGCCTTCATGGCGGCACCATCTGCCGTCACGGCGCAGACCGGAACCATCCAGGGCACCGTGGTGGACGCCGCCACGGGCCGCGTGCTCCGCTCGGCCCAGGTGAGCGTCGAGGATACCGGTGTGGGCGGGCTCACCAACGCCGCCGGTCGTTTTCTCCTCCTCAACGTCCCCGTCGGCCAGCGGACCGTCGAAGTCTTGATGATCGGTTACGAGACGCAGCAGCAGCAGGTCCTGGTCTCCGCCGGTCAGACCGCAACGGTGGAGTTTCGTCTGGAGTCCTCCGCGCTCGAGCTGGACGCTGTCATCGTCACCGGAACCGCCGGTGGATCGCAGCGGCGGGCCATCGGAAACGTGGTGACGGCGGTGAACACGGATGACGTGCTCTCCCGCTCGCCCATTCAGAGCGTGGATCAGCTCATCGGACAGCGGACGCCCGGCCTCACCATGCTTCCCGGCACCGGACAGGTCGGCACCGGGACCGCCCCGGTCATCCGCGGCGTGGCCAGCATCTCGCAGGGCAACGACCCCATCGTGTACATCGACGGCGTCCGCATGGACAGCGATCCGCGCCGGGGCACGGGCCAGAGGGGCGGCTCGAACATCAACCGCCTCAACGACATCCACCCGGCCGACATCGCGAGCATCGAGATCATCAAGGGTCCTGCGGCGGCGACGCTGTACGGCACGGAGGCCTCCAACGGGGTCATCCAGATCATCACCAAGAGCGGTCAGACCGGCGCGCCGCAGTTCGACCTGACCACGCGGATCGGCACGAACTGGCTCTGGGATCCCGAGGGTCGCACGGACATGCGCTGGATGCCGGATCCCGATCTGGTCGGCGCGCCCCAGACGGTGGACGACCTGTTCGGCATCAACGTCTACACCCTCGAGAAGGAGCAGGGGAACGGGCCCATCTTCCAGAACGGCCTGACCCAGAGCTACAACCTGAGCGTTCGTGGCGGCACCGACGCGGTCCGCTACTACGGCTCCGTGTCCCGTGACGACGACACGGGCGTGGTGGACTGGAACTGGAGCAAGCGGCTGGCGCTCCGGGCCAACTTCGAGGCACTCCTCTCCGAGCAGCTCACGGCCAGCATCAACACCGGCTTCATCCAGAGCGAGACTCGTCTCGCCCAGGGTGGCATCAACCAGGATCCGTTCAGCAACCTGATCTGGTCCAACCCCCGCACGCTCCTCGACAACAGCGGCCGTCGCGGCTGGCGGGCCGCTCCGCCCGAGGAGTGGAGCAAGTACGAGGACCGTTCGGACAACGACCGCACCACGGTCAGCGCCGAGCTCCGGTTCCAGCCGTGGGAGTGGATGAACCATCGTCTCGTGGCGGGCATCGACAACAACAGCGAGCACAATCACGAGACGCTGCCCCGGCAGCCCGAAGGGGCCAGCCACTACTACGGTAGCGCCGCGCTGGGCGACAAGTCCGTGGACCGGGGAACCCGGCGGTTCGTCACCGTCGACTACTCCGGGAGCGCCAACATCGACTGGGGTGCGTACACCCTCACGCCGTCGGTGGGCTTCCAGTACTACAACACCCGGAGCCAGTTCATCTCCGCCGAAGGCTCCGAGTTCCCGGCCATCCCGGTGACCACCATCTCGGGCGCCGCCATCCGGACCAGCGGAGAGACCTACAGCGAAGAGGCCATGGTCGGCTTCTACGTCCAGCAGCAGGTGGGCTGGAACAACCGGGCCTTCCTCACCGCGGCGGTCCGCATGGACTCGCACAGCGCGTTCGGCTCGGAGATCGACGCGACCTACTACCCGAAGCTCAGCGGCACGTGGGTGATTTCCGAGGAGTCCTTCTGGGACTTCGACTTCGTCGACCAGCTCCGTCTGCGCGGCGCCTGGGGTGCGGCGGGTCAGCAGCCCGGTACCTTCGCGGCGAGCCGTCTCTACGGCCCGTCCATCGGATACGGTGACAACCCGGCGCTCTCGCCGGACTCGTACGGCAACCCCGACCTGAAGCCCGAGCGGGGTGAGGAGCTGGAGATCGGATTCGACGCCAGCTTCTTCGACGACCGGATCAGCGTGGAGTTCACGCGCTTCGACCGGGTCACGAAGGACGCCATCGTGAACCGGCCGCTGGCGCCGTCCAGCGGGTTCACGGGGTCACAGGTGGTGAACATCGGACAGATCGACGCCTGGGGGAACGAGCTCGCCGTCAACGCACGGCTGATTCAGGGCTCCACCTTCTCCTGGGATCTGGACACCCAGTACTCCACGTCCCAGAACCGGATCGCGGACCTGGGAGACCTGGACGTGATCTTCGGCGGCACCAACTCGCAGTTCCGCGAGGGCTACTCGGTGGCCGACGTGTTCATGCTCCGCGTCCTGGACGCGGAGATCAGCTCCACCGGCGCGGTCCTGTCCGCCACCTGTGACGGTGGCACCGGGCCCCAGGGCGTGGACCCCGGCGGCGCGCCGGTACCCTGCTCGGAGGCGCCGCAGGTCTGGCTCGGCAAGACGCAGCCGACGTGGCAGTTCGGGATCGGGAACACCTTCACCCTCTTCAACAACCTGCGGCTCTACGCCCGGGTGGAAGGGAACGGTGGTCACATCCAGAACAACACCGAGATCCGGGCCACGCACAACCAGACGACGACCATTGCGACCAACCTGCGCAACGATCCGTTCGTGCAGGCCTATCGGTCGTTGGAGAACAACCGGATGGGCGTCTACGACGCGGGCTTCCTGCGTCTCCGTGAGGTCTCGGTGAGCTACGACCTACCGGGCGGCCTGGCCGAGAGGATCGGCGCTCGCCGTGGAGCGATCAGCGTGGGCATGCGAAACGTCGCGATGCTGTGGACGGCCGAAGAGGGTTGGGGGACGCCCCGGAGCGGCCTGGTGACGGAAAAGCTCCAGGGCATGCACGTGTGGGACCCCGAGGTTCGTGCCACCGGCGCGAACTCGGTGGGCTACCAGACCGTGCTGCCGCCCACCGCGAGCCTGACCATGACGCTTCGCCTGAGCTTCTGAGGAGATGACGATGAATCATAGATCCAAGACGGGCCGTCGCAGCTCGGGCCTGAGGGCCGCGGGTGCGGGGCTCACGATTTTGATGTTCTCCGCTCTAGGGGCGTGCGACAGCCTCCTCGAGGTGGAGAATCCGGGGGCCGTCCAGGCTTCGGACCTGCAGAACCCGGCCCTCGCCGGGACCATTCTCAACAGCGCGCTCGGGCAGTTCGAGTGCGCGTACACCAGCTACGTGATCTCCACGAGCCTCCTCGCCGACGAGATGATCAACTCGTCGGGGTGGCTGAACATCAACCCCTGGGGATGGCGTGGCCTGGAGCTGGAGGAGATCACCGGTGTGTGCGCCGGGGGGCGGGGAACCACCAATCTCGGCGCCTACACCCCCCTTCAGCAGGCGGTCTTCCTGACCAGCAGTGGCTCCGAGCTCATCGAGAGCTTCCCGGCGGAGGACGTCGTGGGCGACAAGGACGAGATGCTCGGCCTGCTCGCCGCCTATGGCGGCTATGCCCACCTGCTGCTTGGCGAGGGCTTCTGTGAGATGGCCATCGCCGAGGGGCCGCTCATGCAGCCCGCGGAGGTCATCGAGATGGCGGAGGGGCGGTTCACCGCCGCCATCGGCTTCGCCCAGGCGGCTGGAAACGAAGACCTGGAGCTCCTGGCCACTCTCGGGCGTGCTCGGGCGCGTCTGGATCTCGGTGATGCCAGCGGGGCCTACAACGATGCGGCCGTGGTGGCCGCGTCCGAGGACTTCGTGTGGAGCGCCGAGTACTCCACCATCGACGCGAGTCGTGAGAATCGTGTCTACAACCTGAATGTCCTGAACCTCTACGTGTCGGCCAACCCGGCGCAGTACCAGGACCTGACGGTCGGTGCGCTGGACGAGCCGGACACCCGGGTGGTCATCGAGGATGCCGGCGCGAAGGGCAACGACGGCGCCACGGACCACTGGTACCAGCGGAAGTACACCGCGGCCGGGTCGGACATTCCGATGGCGTCGTGGGCCGAAGCCAAGCTCATCATGGCCGAGGCCAGGCTCGACGAGGCCGAGACCCACATCAACGACCTGCGGGCGGCTCAGGGGCTCCCCGACCTCGTGCTCACGGGCGCGGAGACGGATGCCGAGCTGCTGGCCATCGTGCTGGAGGAGCGTCGTCGGCAGCTTTGGCTCGAGGGCCACAGGCTGAACGACATGCTTCGCCATGGCATCGAGTTCCCGCAGGGATCGAACCACAAGGGTCAGCTCTACGGACCCATCACCTGCATGCCGCTTCCGGAGCAGGAGAGGCGGGCGAACCCGAACATCCCCGCCTGATGTGACCTGAGGTGAGAGGGTCGGCGTCCCGAAGGCCATGGGGCGCCGACCCTCGACCGGGCCGGCGGGCGGGCCACGCGCTGCCGTCCGTCCCGGGATGGAGCTGCGTTACCGCGCCGCCCGCAGCGTCAGCATCCGGTAGCTGAACACCCCCCGGCGGAGGCCTTCCTGGAGGGCGTTCCCGCCGATCATGTTGCCGAAGAACGGGATCTCCACCAGACCCATCGCGGAGAAGAGGGGCGCGAGGTGCCGGATGACCCTGTCCCGCGGCCTGCCCAGGCGGATGAGGGGCGTGAGATCCACGTTCGCGGTGAGCGCGAGTCCCGAGCGGGAGGCCGTGCCGGCCACCTGATCCGGAGTCAGAAGCGTCCCCAGCCGCCAACCTCGGGCAAAGTCACCCGCCAGCCGGCGTCCGGGATCGTCCAAGTCCTCCCGCCGGCGGACGAGGAAGTCGTCGACCAGCAGGAGCGCGCCCCCAGGGCGCAGATGGGTCGCAGCCGTCCGGAAGAACGCCTCCGCGTCCGACGCGTGAGCGAAGGACTCCACCGCGATCACGGTGTCCGCGCGCACCGGTTCTTCTCCGGTCGAGAGCCGGAGTCGATGGAAGTCGCCCAGGTGGACCGAGACGCGGTCCGAGAGACCGTGCTCCCGGATCAAAGCCTTCGCCATCTCCACCTGCCGCGGGCTCAGCGTGACGCCGTGGAGGCGGCCCCGGGCGAACCGTTGGGCGAGCTCGATGAGGGTGCCGCCGACGCCGCACCCCAGATCCAGGACCGTGGGCGCCTCCACCCCGTCCCGTTGGATGGCGTCGCCCAGGAGGCTGTTCACCGTGCGCTTGGCTTCTTCGGCGCTGCGGACACCCGGCGCCCACAGCTCCCTGTGGATGGCCAGGGCGCCACGCCCCCCTCCGAATCGGAGGAATCGGCCCGTGTTCCGGTCGTAGTAGCGGGCTACCGAATCGTCGTCTGACATGGCCCTTGATCTCGCCTGGGAGACACGAAGTGGCAAGGCGGCGGGGCTGGTGCCGGGTCCCCCCATGGCTCAACTTCTTCATCCAACCACCGCTTCCGGCCCCCGACTCGGGGCGCGGTGACCCGTGGACTCCCGCCCCCCCCTATCGTGCCCGAAGCGGCGATTCTCAGGGATCTCGGCATCATTCTCATCACCGCGGCGACGTTCGCCCTGGTGGCGCGTCCGCTCCGGATTCCCTCCATCGTGGCCTACATCCTGGCGGGCCTGCTCCTGGGCCCGGTCACCGGGCTGTTGGAGGTCAGCGAGGGCGTGGAGCTGGCGTCCGAGGTGGGCATCGCCTTGCTCCTCTTCCTGGTCGGGCTGGAGTTGTCGTTCGCGGTCATTCGGCACCTGGGACGGGTGGCCGCGGTGGGCGGGGTGTTCCAGGTGGCCATGTCCGCCGTCCTGGGGACCGGACTCGCCCTGGCGTTGGGATTCACGGCGGCGGAGGCCGCGTTCCTGGGCGTGGCGCTCTCGTTCAGCTCCACCGTCGTGGTGGTCAAGCTTCTCGAGCAGCGAGGCGACCTACAGGACACCTACGGTCGCATCACGCTCGGAGTGCTCCTGGTCCAGGACCTGCTGGTCGTGGTGGTGTTGACCTTCGTGTCCGGCCTCGGGAGCGGGGAAGAAGCGGCGCTGGCCGACATGACCACCGACCTGCTGGTGGCGTTCGGTGGCATGGGCGTGCTCGTCGCGGTGGCCCTGGGCGCGTCACGGTGGGTGCTCCCGGGCGCGTTCCGTTGGATCGGGGCGTCGGCCGAGGCGACGCTGGTCTGGAGCCTCGCCTGGTGCTTCCTGCTCATCCTGGGCGCCGAGAAGCTGGGTCTCTCCGTGGAGCTGGGGGCTTTCCTGGCCGGGGTAGGGCTGGCCCAGCTGCCGTCCAACGACGACCTGCGGCGCCGTGTGGCGCCTCTGGTGAGCTTCTTCGTCGCCGTGTTCTTCGTCACGCTGGGCGTCCACATGGATCCCGCCGGAGCCCTGGGTCAGTGGCCGGTGGCGCTGACGCTGGTGGCGTTCGTGATGCTGGTGAAGCCGGTGCTCCTCCTGGCCGTCGTCCCCAGGCTGGGGTTCGGTGAGCGTACGGCGGCTCTGGCCGGGTTGACGCTCGCCCAGACCTCCGAGTTCTCGTTCATCCTGGCCGGATTGGGGCTCTCGGCGGGGATCATCGACGAGTCGGTGTTGTCGTTGATCGGGCTCGTCGGGCTGATCACCATGGGATTGTCCTCGGCCCTGATCCTCAAGTCGCGGCGCGTCTACGCACGTCTTCGCGCGTCCGGGATCCTCCGGGTCTTCAGAGCTCCCCACGAGGGCCCCAGGGATCGCGAGGCCGCGGGCAGTGGCCACGGGCCTGCCTTCGGCCTGCACGACCACGTTCTGGTGGTGGGCATGAACTCCCTGGGCAAGCGCATCGTCTCGGGTCTTCGGGAGCGGGGCGTCGCCACCCTGGCCATCGATACGGATGCCCGGAAGCTGGCGGAGGTGGCCGGGCCCACGCTCATCGGCAACACCGACGACCTCGCCGTGCTCGAGTCGGCGGGGATCCAGCGCGCGCGCCTGGTGGTTTCCGCGCTCCAGATCGAGGACGCCAACAACCTCCTGGCGTACCGGTGCCGGACCCTGGGCGTGCCGTCCAGCATCCACGCCTTCGACATGGCCGTGGTAGCCGATCTCAAGGAGATCGGTGCCACCCACCTGGTGGACTCCAAGACGGCCGGGACACGTCGGCTGTCCCAGGCGCTCCGGGAGGAGGGGGTCTACGGATGATCGAGCTGGCCCTCCTCCTCTCCGCCGCCGCGGCGGGCTTCGGCGCCGCGCGCGCCCTCGGCCTCCCGGCCATCCCGTTCCTCATCCTGAGCGGCTTCCTGTTGTCGCTGGGCATCCATGTCGAGGAGGCCTATCTCCAGGACACGTTGGTTCTGGGGATCACGTTCCTGGTTTTTGTCGCGGGCATCGAGCTCAACCCCAGGCGTGTCCGGCATCACAAGATGGCGGCGCTGTGGGTGGGCGCCCTGCAGTTCGTGGTGCTCGGAGGCCTGGGATACGTGGCGGCCAGAGCGCTGGGCTTCGAAGTGCACAGCGCCATCTACCTGGCGCTGGCGCTCACCGCGTCCTCCACCCTGGTGGTGGTGCGCATGCTCCAGCGGCGCCGACAGCTCTTCGAGGGCTTCGGGCGGCTGGTCATCGGCGTGCTGCTGCTCCAGGACCTGGCGGTCATCCTCCTCATCCCGCTTCTCACCCGGCTCCCGGACGGAGTCGAAGCGGTGGCGTACGGCGTGGGCGGCACCCTGGCCATGGTCCTGTTGGCTTATGTCCTGCTGCAGTGGGTCGTGCCTGAGGTGCTGAGGCGCCTGTCCCTGGACGAGGAGCTGCTCCTGCTGGCGGTTCTGGCGCTCCTGTTCTCGTTCCTGTTCGTCTCCGACGCCGTGGGCGTGCCCCTGGTGTCCGGGGCGTTCCTGGCGGGGCTGGCCCTGTCCTCGTTTCCCGTCAACGGCGTGGTGCGGGGACAGCTCGGCTCGCTGGCGGACTTCTTCGTGGCCATGTTCTTCACCGCTCTGGGAGCGAGCCTGGGCGTTCCTTCCATGGCCCAGCTCCTGGACGCCCTCATCCTCGCCGCCGTGGTCGTGCTGGTCACCCTGCCTCTCGTCGCCCTCATCGCCGAGCGGGCGGGCTTCTCCGCCAGGCCCGCCATCTTCTCGGGGCTGCTCCTGGCCCAGACCAGCGAGTTCTCCCTGGTGGTGGGGATCCAGGGCGTGGTGACGGGGCAGATCGATGACGGGACGTTCACCGTGATCATCCTGGTGACGCTCCTGACCATGACGCTCACGCCGCTGCTGGCCACGGATGGGCTCGCGCTCCGGCTCATGCACTTCCACCCGGCCCGCCCCGGGCACTCGGAGGATCTCGAGCCGCCGAGGGACCACGTTCTGGTTCTGGGTTGCGGCGTGAGCGGCATGCCGCTCCTCGAGACCCTGGTCATCGGTCCCTATCCGGTGGTGGCGGTGGACGACGACCCACAGATCGTGGAGCGGGTGCGGGCGGCGGGGGTGGAGGCCATCCGTGGCGACGCCGCCGACGAGACGCTACTGCGCCGGGCCGGGGCCGATCGCGCGCGGGTCGTGGTGTCCACCGTGCGCCGGACCGAGGACAACGGTCCTTTGCTGGCCATGGCGCAGGGGACTCCTGTGCTGGTTCGCGTCTTCAACGTGGAGGAGGCCGAGTGGGTGCGGGCTCGGGGAGGTACGCCCGTGCTCTATTCGGACGCCGCCGCGGAGGGATTCCTCGACTGGTTCGACCGAGAAGGCTGGAGGAAGCCCGACGGGTTGGCCGACGAGGAGCTGGAGCAGGTCCTCTAGCGTCGCCGGTGGTCGCGCGGGGGCGCGGGGCGAAGGGGTCCCGCGGGTGGGGCCCAGCACCTGGTCCGCGGATCGTACCGGGGGCTGTGGCGGTGGGGCGGGGGCGACGGCCGAGAGGCGAAGATCTGACAATCTGGGTGTCGGCCGACGCTCCTAGGCGGATCTCCGCCACATGTGGCGCCAAACCCAACTCGGGGCGGCAAGTGGAGGAGCCGCTTGCCGGGTTGACCGCCAGATATGGCAGAGATGTGGCAATCCTCGACCCCGTCCCGCTCGGTTGTTGGATCTTACCCCTCCCCCACGGCCGGGAGGCCCCCACTACATCTCGATGATCTGGCCCAGCCCCCGCGCTTCTGCCTCCTGCACGGCCCGCAGCCCCACGGCCATGTCCTGGACGGCGTTCCCCACGGACTTGAAGTAGGTGATCTGGTCGCGGGCCTGGCGACCCTCCGCCCGGCCGGAGAGAACCTCGCCGATGTCGGCGGCGATGTGGTCCTCGCCGAAGAGGCCCTTGCCGATGGGGACGATGAGGTCACCGGCCTCCTCCAGGGCGGCGTCGCGGGCGTCCACGAACACCCGCGCCCTCAAGAGGAGGTCTGCGGCGATCTCCTGCATGTCGGGCTTGAACGAGCCCACGCCGTTGACGTGGACGCCGGGATCCGCCGCCTCCGGTGGAAACACCGGCGTGCTGCTGGTGGTGGCGGCACAGATGACGTGGGCGCCGCGGGCGGCCTCGGCCGGGTCGGTGAAGGCCCTGGCCTCCACCCCCTCGAGCTCGGCGGCCAGTGCCCGAGCGGTGCGGCCACCCCGGGACACGATCCGGACCTCCTCGATGGGCCGTACGGCCCGCACGGCCTCGATCTGGGCGCGCGCCTGCCCCCCGGCGCCGAACACCGTGAGCACCCGGGCATCGTCGCGGGCCAGCGCGCGTGTCGCCACGCCGGATCCCGCGCCGGTCCTGAGGGCCGTGAGGTATGTCCCGTCCATGACGGCCATGGGGATGCCCGTCTGGGGGTCCAGCATGAGCACGATGCCGTGGATGGAGGCCAGACCCCGCTCCAGGTTCCCCGCGAAGACCGAGACGATCTTGGCGCCCATGGCGCCGGAGTCCATGAGGTATCCGGGCATGAACAGGGACGTGCCCCCTGCGGCGTTGAGCGCCAGCCTCACCGGCGACTGGGCCCGTCCCGCCGATAGCTCCTGATACGCCTCCGCCACGGCTTCGATGGCCGCCGGCATGGGCACGGCGTCCACCACGTCCTGCCGGGTCAACACCCTCAGGCGCACCGCTCAGCCCTCCTGCATGAACGGGTACCGGTAGTCCCTGGGCGGAACGAAGGTCTCCTTGATGCTGCGGGCGGACACCCACCTCAGCAGATTGAGCGCCGACCCGGCCTTGTCGTTGGTCCCGCTGGCGCGGCTTCCCCCGAATGGCTGCTGGCCCACCACGGCTCCGGTGGGCTTGTCGTTCACGTAGAAGTTCCCGGCGGCATGCCGGAGCACGTCCATGGCCCGCCGGGCCTCCTCCCGGTCCCCTGAGAACACGGCACCGGTGAGCCCGTAGGGGGATGTCCGGTCCACGAGGTCGAGGGGCTCCTCCCACTTGGTGTCCGGATACACGTGGACCGTCACCACCGGCCCGAAGATCTCCTCGCACATGGACTCGTAGTCCGGGCTCTTCGCCTGGATGATGGTGGGACGGACGAACCACCCCTTGGAGCCATCGTAGGTGCCACCGGCCATGATCTCGGCGTCGGGAGAGGCGGAGGCGCGATCGATGTAGCCGCTGATCTTCTCGAATGAGCCCTCGTGGATCACGGCGCCCATGAAGTTCCCGAAGTCCGCGGGGTCGCCCATGGCGATTCCTTCCGTCTCGCGAATCAGGGTGTCGCGGATGTCTCCCCACAGACCCTCGGGGAGGTAGACCCGGGAAGCTGCGCTGCACTTCTGGCCCTGGTACTCGAACGCGCCGCGCAGGATGGCGGTGGTGACGGCTTCCGCGTCCGCCGAAGGGTGAGCGACGATGAAGTCCTTCCCGCCCGTTTCTCCCACCACGCGCGGGTAGCTGCGGTATCCGGAGATGTCCGCGCCGATCCGCTTCCACAGATGTTGGAAGACGGTGGTGGATCCTGTGTAATGGAGGCCGGCGAAGTCCTCGTGTCCGATGAGGGCGTCCGTGACGCCGGCGGGGTCTCCGGGAATGAAGTTGATGACGCCGGGCGGCAGCCCCGCTTCCTGGAAGAGCTTCATCACCAGGTAGTTGCTGTACATGGAAGCGGTGGACGGCTTCCAGAGGACCACGTTGCCCATGAGGGCCGCCGCCATGGGAAGGTTTCCGGCGATGGCGGTGAAGTTGAACGGCGTGACCGCGTACACGAAGCCTTCCAGGGGCCGGTATTCGGTCCGGTTCCACACGCCCGACGACGAGCGCGGCTGGGCCGCGTAGATCTCTTCGGCGAAGTGGACGTTGAAGCGCAGGAAGTCGATGAGCTCACAGGCCGCGTCGATCTCCGCCTGATGCGCGGTCTTGCTCTGTCCCAGCATGGTGGCCGCGTTCAGACGTTGGCGCCAAGGGCCGGCCAGGAGGTCGGCGGCCCGGAGGAAGATGGCCGCCCGGTCTTCCCACGGCATGGTGGACCAGCTCCGCCATGCTTCGCGGGAGGCCTCGATGGCTCTGGCGACCTCCGACTTCCCGGCCTTGTGCCAGACCGCCAGGGTCCGCCCGTGATCATGCGGCGAGACGGCCCTCTCGGTATCCCCGGTGCGCACCTCCTCCCCACCGATGACCAGGGGGATGTCCGCCGGGTCCAGCCCGTCGTGACGGGCCAGCTCCGCACGCAACGCGGCTCTCTCCGGGGTTCCGGGAGCGTACGAGTAGACGGGCTCGTTCTCCGGTGCGGGTACGATGATCCTTCCATTCATGGCGACAGCCTCTCTGGACTTCACGAAGCCGCGGGGAAGACGCGGGGCCCGCGGCAGGAGCCTCACCGTACCCAGGGGCGGGGGAGGGTGTCAATTCGAGCTTGCGGATCCACCTCCGATCCGTCATTCTCGTTGGTTGGCTGGATGGAGGGAGCGAACGGGGGTTCGTCCCTCAACTGCGCGGTTGACGCGATGCGTTCAGCGCGCATGTTTATCCTTCTGCTGCCAGCCGGGGCGCAGGCTCACGTTTCGTGGTGTGCATTTTTATACCAGGGACGTTGGAGCGCGCTCTCAGCGTCGTTGTCATCGATGAAACCGGTTGGCGCCCGAACTCGAGCGACACGCTCCGATTCCTTTTCCGGAGATAGAGGTATGAGATATTCAATGTCCAAGGTACGCCCGATCCTTTATGGGTCTTTGGCGCTCCTGGCGTTCCTGTTCGCGCCGGCGCTGGCTGCCGCGCAGACGGGCACGATCCAGGGTCAGGTGGTTGACGCCAACACGGGTCGGCCTCTTCCGTCCGCGCAGGTCACCGTTCAGGGGACACAGCTGGGTGGGCTCACGAACCAGCAGGGCCGCTTCCTGCTCCTCAACGTTCCCGCCGGGCAGCAGACGGTACGCGTGATCCTCATCGGGTACTCGCCCGAGGAGGCTACGGTGACCGTATCGGCCGGGCAGACCGCTTCCGTCAACCTCAGCCTCGGCGCTTCCGCCCTCGAGATGGAAGAGCTGGTGGTGACCGGTACGGGACGGCCCACCGAGCGCCGCCGCCTGTCGGCGGAGGTCGCCGTGGTGGGTGCCGACGACATCCAGGCATCCGCGGCCACGAACGTGACCGAGCTTCTCCAGGGTCGGATCCCGGGTGCCCAGATCAACGCCGTCTCGGCTTCTCCCGGCACGGCCGGCCTCATGAGCTTCCGTGGGCCCTCCAGCGCCATCGCCGACCAGACGCCGGTCATCTACATCGACGGTGTGCGCGTGGACAACGCCCGGGGCACCAGCGGCTCGTTCGGCGGTGAGCAGACCTCCGCGCTGGCCGACCTGGCCGTCGCCGACATCGAGCGCATCGAGGTGACCAAGGGTGGCGCCGCCAGCACGCTGTACGGCGCGGACGCCGCGTCCGGCGTGATCCAGATCTTCACGCGGCGCGGCCGCCCGGGCGAGGCGCGCTTCACCGCGCGTGTCGAGCAGGGTTGGGACGCCCCCATGACCAAGTTCATCACGGATATGGAGTTCGCGTGTCCCGAGACGCTGGGTGACTGCGCCACGGCAAGGGCCCACCCGAGCTGGGACCCGGACTTCGTGAAGAACAGCATTCTCCAGACGGCCCACCAGCAGAGCTACTACCTGAGCGCCGTGGGCGGCACGGACCGCGTCGGCTACAACATCAGCGGCCGCATCCAGGACGGAGAGGGCACCCAGACCAAGACCGGTCAGACGCAGTACAACCTCAGCTCGAGCCTGCAGGCGACGCTGACCGACGACCTGACGGTCGACTTCAGCGGCACCTACCTGAGGCACAACTTCACCCGCGTGCCCAACGGGACCACGACGAGCGGAGCTTTCACGAACGCCGAGGTGGGTGACTTCCTGTTCTTCGCTCGCCGCGACAACCTCGCCGACGCCCTGGCCGTCTACCACGCCCAGGACATCAGCGAGGCCGTGGACCGCTTCACCATGAGCACCACCCTGGGCTACAGCCCGTCGTCCTACCTGGACATGCGGGCGACGGTCGGCCTGGACAAGCGCGTCAGCGAGCAGCGCCACATCGAGCAGATCGAGATGGATGCGTCGTCCCGCGACGGCGGCATCGGGGTCAACACCCGTGACTTCACCGGTCTCACCATGGATCTGCGCGGCACGCTCAGCTACGACGTGCCGGGCCTCACGGGCACCTCGACGTCCTTCGGATTCCAGGCGTTCCGCGAGCAGTCCGAGACCAAGAACATCGACGGAAGCGAGCTCGCCCTGCCCGGCGTCACCGAGTTCGACGCCGCGGCGCTGGTCACGGCCAGCGAGGGCTTCAGCGAGGTCTACAACGGCGGCTTCTTCGTCCTCCAGCAGGCCGGCATCGCCGACCAGCTCTTCCTGGAGGCGGGTGTCCGCTTCGACGGCAATACGGCGTTCGGCTCCAACGTCTCGTACCAGGCGTATCCGAAGGTCGGCGCGTCCTTCGATCTGGCTTCGGCCGGGATCGTTCCGGACAACCTTTTCCAGACCATGCGGCTCCGTGCCAACTACGGTGTGACGGGCAAGTTCC
>CAYGKI010000001.1:29473-42138 GCA_964350235.1 uncultured Gemmatimonadaceae bacterium
GCGACCGGACCTTCACCGCCGATCCGTTCAACGGGGAGAGCGCGCCGCGCTTCGACAACCCGGGGAACGCCGAGCTCGAGCCCGAGCGGGTCACCACGGTGGAAGCGGGCCTCGACGCGTCGTTCTGGGACAACCGGGTCGGTGTCACGCTGACCGCATACCGCGCCCTCACCACGGATGCCATCTTCGCCGTGGACGAGCAGCCCTCCACGGGCCAGGGCTCCCAGCTCCGCAACATCGGTGAGATCGAGAACCGCGGGCTCGAGGCGAGCCTCAACGTGGATCTCATCCGGAATCCCGGCGCCGTCTGGGACATGAACGTCACGTGGAGCGCGCTCCGCAACGAGGTGAAGGATCTCGGCGGTCTCCCGCCGTTCCAGCTCGGCTCGCTGGCCGGGCGCCGTGAGTTCGGGCGCATCCAGGAAGGATACCCCATCGGCGTCCGCTACTCGTCGCAGCCGGTGGACACCAACGGCGACGGCCTGCCGGACGGGGCCGAGCGCGGCCTGGTGCTCCACCCGGAGACGGGCGAGACCATGACGCCGTACCCCACGAGCACGGGGAGCGTCGGCTCCAGCTTCACGCTGCCGGCCACCGGCCTGACCTTCAGGGCGCAGGCCGACTGGTCCCGGGGGAGCACGGTTCAGGACTACGCCGCCGCCTGGTCGACGTTCAACGCGCTCCCGCGCATCGTCTTCCCGACGCGGTACAACCTCGACGGTTCGGAGCGGGGCACCTACTCGTACTCGCAGGCCTTCAACTACCTGCTGGTCAAGGGTGATTTCTTCAAGCTCCGCGAGCTGAGCATGAGCTACCAGCTGCCGGAGTCCTTCGCGGCTCGCCTGGGAGGCTCCAACGCCCAGTTCACATTCAGCGCGCGCAATCTCTGGACCTGGGTTCCGGCCCAGCAGAGCATCTTCGCGCCTGAAGAGTCTCGCGAGTACCTGCTGGATCCGGAGCTCCACGGCTACGCGGAGCCCAACGGCGACAGCGGCCTGCAGCTCGGAGGCTCCCAGAGCGTCGTGCTGCCTCCGCCGCACCAGTTCCGGTTCGGATTCCAGATCTCGTTCTGATCCAGCACCCAAGACTAGTAACGAGGAAGAACCATGCGTTCATTCAATAGACTGATGCGGACCGCGGTGACTGCGGCCGCCACGGTCGTTCTCGTGTCCGGGTGCGATTTCCTGGACCCGACGGACGTCACCAACCCCAACACCACCACGGACGACCTGGCCAACGCGGCGGCGCCGACCACGGCGCTGCTTCCGGGCGTGCGCGCCCAGATGGCGCGGGCGCTCAGAGCGGTGGTGCAGACCACGGCGCTGGTCACCGACGACTTCGAGATCGCGTTCACCAACGTGGGCCCGGAGCTGTCGGACCCGTACCAGCTCTCGCCGGACGGAGCGTCCTACAACACCACCGGAGGGATCGGAGCCTACTGGAACACCCAGGAGCTCCGGGCGCTGGCCAGCTTCGTCATCGACTCCATCGCCCCCGGCGACGAGACAGCGACGGACGCGCAGCTCGCCGAGGCCCACTACTACAGAGGGATGGCCTACCTCCTCCAGGGCGAGAACTTCGTCGCTGTGGCCACGGCCCCGGATCAGGCACCCACGCCCTGGGACGAGCTCCTGGGGCTGGCCGAGGCCGACTTCACGGCCGCTCTGACCATCGCCGGTGGCGCCTCGCTTCCGTCCGGAGCCGATCTCGGGCTGGCGCTGAACGCCGCGCTGGCGCGTACGCACCGGGCGGCCGGAAACATCACGGATGCCGGCAACTTCGCGCAGGCCGCCATCGACGCCGACGACGAGTTCGTCGTCAACCAGGTGTATGCCGCCGGTGAGATCGAGAACCCGTTCTCCACCGAGTCGCGCACCTATCAGCCGCTGCCGCGGCTGGACTTCCTGGATCCGAAGTACACCGAGCGGGGATCCCCCATCGCCATGTCCAAGGCCGAGGAGATGTACCTGATCCTCGCCGAGATCGAGATGGTGGGCGGGGACTATCCGGAAGGCGCCAGCCTGCTGGCGGAAGCCATCCGGGTCGCGGGCACGCGGCCGGTGGTGGCCTTCGACGACGACGACGACCGTCTGAACCCGAACCTCACCGACCGGCCCTCCAGCTCCGACATGCTGGTGGCGTCGGCGCCGGGTGAGGATCTGCGCGCCGGGCTCGTGCTGGACCGACCCGGTGTCGTGAACGTGCCCACCATCAGCGGCACGTCCCTGGACGCGGACAGCGTGGAGGCCCTCACCGACCCCGAGGACATCCGCCATGCGTTCTGGCTGGCCCGGCAGGAGATCCTGTTCCTGGAGGGCCGCCGGGTGCACGACCTGGGCGTGCGCATGCCCGTGATGCAGCGGGAGATCGACACCAACCCGACCATCTCCGATGGCGACGCGGTGACCGAGCCGGTGATCCCCAGCTACATCCCCGAGGGCACCATCGACGACTTCTCGCCTCGTGAGCCGTACGTCGAGGGCACCAACGAGATCGTCATCGACGTGGACATGAACCGCATCCTTGCACAGGAGCTGGTTTCGCCCTTCGGCGCCATGGCGCCGTAGCGACGAGGTGGACCGGGGCTGCGAGGATCGCTCGCCCCGGTGTAGTGGGAACCGGAGGGCGTCCGGCCGCGTATGGCGGTCGGGCGCCCTTCGCGCGCCCGAAGACGTAGACGACGTTGTGCAGAGCTTCCCCATCGCAATCCGGAGCGCCCCATGAGCAGGATCCCCACTGGAATGGTCACCGCGGCCGCGTGGCTGGCCCTCGCAGCCGTCCCCGTCCTGGCTCAGCAGAGAACCCTCACTCCCGAGCAGCGCGCCGAGCGGGAGCGGGCGTACCGGGAGGAGTTGGCCACGCCCAACCCCCTGGAGCCGAGCGCGTCGGTATGGATCGAGGAGCTCACCTGGCTCGAGGTGCGTGACCGCATCGCCGACGGGCACACCACGGCCATCATCCCCACGGGTGGCATCGAGCAGAACGGGCCCTACCTGGCCACCGGCAAGCACAACGTGATCCTCGAGGCCCTCTGCCCGGCCATCGCGGAGAAGCTGGGCAACGCCCTCTGCGCGCCCATCGTGCCTTTCGTTCCCGAGGGCAGCATCGACCCGCCAAGCGGCGCCATGATGTACCCGGGCTCCATCACGGTCCGGGACGAGACCTACCAGGCCCTCCTCGAGGACATCGGCGGGAGCCTGGGCGTGCACGGCTTCACGGACATCGTGTTCATCGGTGACAGCGGTGGGAACCAGCAGGGCATGGCGGATGCCGCCGCCGCGCTCAACGAGCGTTGGGCCGGGTCGGGGCGCACGGCCCACTTCATCCGCGAGTTCTACTCTCCCGGATGGGAGGAGACGGAGCGGTACACCGAGGAGGTCCTGGGCGTGGCCGAGACCCAGCGCGACGGGTATCACGACGACATGTGGGTCACGGCTTTCATGGCCGTGGTGGACCCGGAGAGCATCCGCTGGGATCAGCGCGTGGACGCGGGACTGGCTTCCATCAACGGCGTGAGCCTGGTACCTCTTCAGCGGACCATCGAGCTCGGAGAGCGCATCGTCGACTTCCGTTCCGAGTACACCGTCCGCTTCATCAGGGAAGCCATCCAGGCCGCGCAGGATCGCCGCTGAGGACTCAACGCTCCGGGCCCCTCGGGGGTCCTTGTAGTTGAGTTTTTGCCGGATATTTACCGCTCCCGCCGACTTTCCCGGCAGGAGCGTCCGACCTAAGATACAGGTGCGTCGCGACCCGCCACCGCGACGCACCGGGCTCGCTCCGCGGGCCTGTCGCAAGATCGAACCAGTGCCCCGGTCGGCGCCCGGAGGCCCCCGGAGTTCTAGATGAAGAATATCGTCGCGACCGCCGCCGTCGGGACGGCCCTGTTGCTTGCCACTTCGGCCCCGAATCCGCAGGCTGCGACCCCGGATTCGGCCATCCACGAGGCGACCTCAGCCGTCACGACCGCCGATTTCGCCGCCATGGACGCGGACTTCGCCGCCATGGACGAGGTGGTGGATCGCTACTGCGTGCGCTGCCACAGCGAGCGGCGCATGACGGGCAATCTCTCCCTGGAGTCCTTCTCCGTCACCGAGGCCGTGGCCCAGGCTGAGGTGGCCGAGAGGGTCATCCGGAAGCTCAGGGCGGACATGATGCCGCCTCCGGGCGCCAACCGGCCCGCCGGCGACACGCTGGTCGCGCTGGTCCGAACGCTGGAGCAGACCATCGACCAGGCCGCGGCCACCGATCCGCGTCCGGGGGATCGCCCCTTCCAGCGGCTCAACAGGACCGAGTACGAGCGCGCCATCTCCGACCTCTTCGGCCTCCAGGTGGATGCCGGACAGTGGCTCCCTCTGGACCAGATCAGCGCCAGCTTCGACAACGTGGCGGACGTGCAGGGCTTCAGCGCGACGCTCATGGACGCCTACCTGAACGCGGCCAGCGAGATCTCCCGTCAGGTCATCGGCAATCCCGACGCGACGCCTGTGGAGACCACGTATCAGAACGAGCCGTACGTGTCCCAGCACGAGTGGGATCGGGTCGAGGGGGCGCCGTACGGCACCCGGGGTGGAATCAGCGTCCTCCACTCCTTCCCGGCCGACGGGAAGTACGTCGTGTCCCTCGGGTTCATCTCCGGCTGGGGCGAGCGCTTCGACGATATCGACGTCTCCGTGGACGGCGAGCGGGTGGCCCTGCTCAAGTACCAGGGCGCGAGCTCCCGCCTCATCGACTTCCAGGGTCGTCTGGCGTATCCGGTGCGCACCGACTCCGTCTTCGTGCGGGCCGGACAGCGCAGGCTCACCGCGGCGTTCATCAGGAAGCAGGACGGCCCCTACGAGGATCTGATCCGTCCCAACGACTGGTCCCTCACGGGCACCGAGGCGAGCTACGGCACCACCTCGCTGCCTCACATTCTCCAGATGACCGTCGAGGGTCCCTTCGACGCGTCTGGCGTGTCCGACACCGAGACGCGGCAGCGGGTCTTCACCTGCCGCCCGACGGCTTCGGACGAGGCGCGCCCCTGCGCCGAGGAGATCATGACCCGCCTCGCGACGGAAGCCTATCGGCGTCCGCTGGAGGAACGCGACATGGACGGGCTCATGTACTTCTACGACCAGGGAGCGTCCGAGGGTGGCTTCGAGCGCGGCGTCCGGGCGGCCATCGAGGCCATGCTCGTGAGCCCGCACTTCGTGTTCCGCTTCGAGCGTACGCCCGCCGGCGTCCGTCCCGGAGAGGTCTTCGCCATCGACGACCTGGACCTTGCATCGCGGCTTTCGTACTTCCTCTGGGGCACGGGCCCGGACGAGCAGCTCCGGCGCGTGGCTGCGGAGGGCGACCTCAACAACCCCGAGACCCTGGAGCGTGAGGCGCGCCGCATGCTGCAGGACCCTCGCTCCGAGGCGCTCTCCACCCGGTTCGCGTCGCTGTGGCTGAGGCTGCAGGACCTCGAGAAGGTGAGGCCGGACGCGTTCTGGTTCCCGAACTACAACGAGCAGGTCGGCCGCGACATGCGCCGCGAGACCGAGCTCTTCTTCTCCAATCTGGTTCAGGAGGACCGGAGTCTGCTCGAGCTCATCAGGGCGGACTACACCTTCCTGAACGAGCGGCTGGCCCGTCACTACGGGATCGAAGGCGTGGTCGGCGACGAGTTCCGGCGGGTATCGTATCCGGACGACAGGCGGCAGGGGATCCTGGGCCACGGCAGCATGCTGGTCCAGACGTCCTACGGGAACCGCACCTCCCCGGTGCTCCGCGGCAAGTGGGTGATGGAGGTGCTCCTGGGCACGCCGCCGCCGCCCCCGCCACCGAACGTGCCCACCCTCGACGAGTCGACGGCCAACGAGGACGTGCCGGCGGGCCGCCTGACCACCGGGGATCGGCTGCGCATGCATCGCGCCAATCCCACGTGCAACTCGTGCCACCAGCTCATCGACCCCATCGGCATGGCTCTGGACAACTTCGACGTGACGGGACAGTGGCGGACGCGGGAGAACGGCGTGCCTCTGGACACGGAAGGCGAGTTCTATGACGGGTCGGAGATCTCGACGCCGTCCAGTCTCGCGGACGTGCTCATGCGGCGCCCCATCCCGTTCGTGCGCCACTTCACCCAGAACCTCATGACCTATGCGTTGGGTCGGCGCGTGGACTACCGCGATCAGCCTGCGGTTCGCGCCATCGCCCAGGCCGCGGCCGAGAACGACTACCGCATGTCGTCCTTCGTCCTCGGCGTGGTGACCAGCGATCAATTCCGCCTCAAGCGCGCGGCGACGACGGACGTAGAGAACGACTGACCAGGCCCTCAGGCCAGGAGATACACTACGATGCATTTCATCACCGGGAAGCACATCGAGCGTCGGACCTTCCTCCAGGGCATGGGCGCCATGGTGGGTCTGCCGATGCTGGACGCCATGATCCCCGCCGGGCTGGGACGAGGCGGGGCCGTGGACGCGCCCACGCGTTTCGTGGCCATCGAGGAAGTCCACGGCGTGGCCGGCTGCAACAAGTGGGGCGCGACCCAGAACCTGTTCGCCCCGGAGCAGGTGGGCCGCGGCTTCGAGCTCAAGCAGGACAACGTCCTGGCGTCCCTCGCCCGGTACCAGGACTACCTCACCATCGTGAGCAACACCGACGTCCGCATGGCCGAGGCGTTCTCACCCGAGGAGATCGGCGGAGACCACTTCCGCTCCAGCGCCGTCTTCCTGACCCAGTCCCATCCCAAGCAGACGCAGGGCTCGGATCTGCACGTCGGGGTCTCGCTGGACCAGGTGTACGCGCAGCGGTTCGGACAGAACACGGTTCTGCCGTCCCTCCAGCTGTGCATCGAGCCCACGGACAAGGGCGGTGGTTGCGACTACAACTACTCGTGCTCCTACACGGACTCCATCAGCTGGGCTTCCCCCGACACGCCGCTCCCCCAGGTCCGGAATCCGCGGACCGTGTTCGACATGCTCTTCGGTGCCGGAGGCAGCGAGACGGAGCGTGTGGCGCGCCGTCGTGCCCATTCCAGCATTCTCGATTGGGTCCAGGGTGAGGTCGCCCACGTGAAGCGTGATCTCGGAGCGACGGACCGCCAGCGGGTGGATCGCTACCTGGACAGCGTCCGCGAGATCGAGCGCCGCATCCAGCTGGTGGAAGCCCGGAACAGCAGCGGCGAGGAGCGGGAGCTGCCGGAGGCTCCCGCCGGCGTGCCGGACTCCTTCCGCGAGCACATGGAGCTCATGTTCGATCTCCAGGTTCTGGCCTTCGAGTCGGACACCACCCGCGTGGTCTCGTTCAAGACGGGCCGCGACGCCTCCAACCGGACCTTCCCGGAGAGCGGGTCGGACAGCGGGTTCCACCCGGCTTCCCACCACGGCGACCGTGAGGAGCGGATTCTGGAGTTCAACAAGATCTCCGCGTACCGCGTGAGCATGCTCCAGCACTTCGTGGAGCGGCTGAAGAACACCCAGTACGGTGACTCGAGCCTTCTCGATCAGACGGTGGTCATGTGGGGCTCCCCCATGGGTGACGCCAACCTCCACAACCACCGCAGGTGTCCGCTCTTCTTCCTCGGCGGCGGGAACGGCGCCCTCGAGGGCGGCGTCCACTACAAGGCGCCCGACGGTACGCCCATGGCCAACGTCTTCGTAGGCCTCATGCAGAACCTCGGGTTCGATGATTTGACCAGCTTCGGTGACAGCACCGGGGAGTTCCTCCTTTGATGCGCACGACCCAGAAGCTCCTGACCACCATGGCGTTGGCGGTGATCGTCACCGCCGCGGGTCCGCCCGAAGCCCCCATCGCGGACGCAGCCCAGCGCGGCGATCTCGAAGCCGTGCGCACGCTGGTGCGCTCCGGGTCCGACGTGAACGAGGCTCAGGGCGACGGAATGACCGCCTTGCATTGGGCGGCGGACCGTGGAGACGTGGAGCTCGCACGGGTGTTGCTGTTCGCGGGGGCGAATCCGGAGGCGGGCACGCGCATCGGTCGGTACACGCCGCTTCATCTGGCCGCCCGTCAGGGCCGTCACGACGTCGCGCTGCTTCTCCTCGAGGAGGGCGCGGACCCCATGGCGCGCACCACCAACAGTGGCGTCACGCCGCTGCATCTCGCTGCGGCAGCGGGCGACGCGAGCGTGCTGGCGACCATGCTCGAGCACGGGGGTGATCCGAGCGTGAAGGAAGGCGCCTGGGGTCAGACTCCGCTCATCTTCGCAGCTTCCAACAACCGGGTGGACGCCATCCGGGTCCTGCTCGGCGCGGGAGCGGATCCCAACGAGGCGGCGCGCTCCGTGGACGTGAAGGAGTGGGACGCCGCGGACCGCGCCGCGTCGGCGCGCCTCACCGAGGCCCTGGACGCCTTCCGTGACCAGGAAGGGGGAGGCCCGGACTGGACACCCACGCCGGCACAGGTCCAGGCGGCGGTGGAGCTGTCCCGTGAGGTTCAGCGCAAGTGGCCGAACGTGGAGCCCGAGGGAGACGCCGCTGCGGAGGACGCCGCGGCCGAAGAGGAGACCGAGGTCGCCGAGGAGGCGGATTCGGCAGAGACGGAGGATGAGGCCGAGGAGGAGCCCGAAGAGGAGCGCACGCTCTCCTACGCGGAGCAGGTGGACCGCTGGGGTGGGCTGACGCCGCTGCTGCATGCGGTGCGACAGGGGCACGTGGAGGCGGCGCTCGCGCTCCTCGAGGGCGGGGCGGACATCAATGGGACCAGCGGGGACCTGACCTCGCCGCTTCTCATGGCCACCATCAACGGCCAGTGGGACCTGGCGCGCGTTCTCCTCGAGCGGGGCGCGGACCCGAATCACACCAGCGTGGCCGGAGCGACCCCGCTCTACACGGTGCTGGAGCGCGAGTGGGAGCCCCGGGCCTCCTATGCCCATCCCGTCGAGCACCGGCGGCAGGAGACGACCCACATCGAGATGATGCGGGCCCTTCTTGAAGCGGGGGCGGATCCCAACGCGCGGCTGAACCGGCACCTCTGGTACATGGAGTTCACGTTCAGCGTGTTGGGTGGCAGCGGGATCTACGTGAAGGGCGCCACGCCCTTCTGGCGCGCCGCCTATGCGCTCGACGTCGATGCCATGCGCCTGCTCATGGAGTACGGAGCCGATCCGGACATCGCGACCATGAAGGCGCCGGAGCGTCGTCGGCGTGCGCCGGACGACCCCATGGAGGAGGAGGGGAGTGGGAACGAGGAGCCCGAGCTGGATCCGTCCGGTCTCCCTCCCGTGCCCACCAACGGGCCGGCCATCTATCCCATCCATGCCGCGTCGGGGGTGGGGTACGGTCAGTCGTTCGCCGGGAACGCCCACCGGTACGTTCCGGACGGGTGGCTCGAGGCCGTGAAGTTCCTGGTGGGAGAGGCCGGTGCCGATGTGAATCAGCGCGACCCCCACGGCTACACGGCCGTTCATCACGCCGCTTCCCGGGGTGACAACGAGATGATCCGTTACCTGGTGGAGCACGGGGCCGACGTCACCGTGGTGAGCCGATCCGGTCAGACCACGGCCGACATGGCCAACGGTCCCATCCAGCGCGTCCAGCCGTATCCCGCGACCATCGAGCTGCTGGAGCAGCTGGGCGCCAAGAACAACAACAATTGCGTGTCCTGCTGAGTCACCACGGCTGACCAGGACAGGTCGACTTCGTGCGCGGCTCTCGAAACAGGGCCCGGGCTGGTGCCCGGGCCCTGTTTCTCTGGCCGCCTCGCTCCATCTTTCCAGGCGCGGACCCACATGCCGGGGCGCGCGCCCCCTCTCTCCCGCCAGAGGTAGCGTAGAGACGTGTTGAGGAGTGCCCTGATCGCGTTGAGCGATTCGGATCTTGCCCGCTATGCCGTCACCCACACCCCGCTCAGGGGGATGGCTCGACGGTTCGTACCCGGAGAGAGCACCGAGGCCCTGGTGTCCGCTATCCGCGAAGCCAACGCCGAAGGACTCACCGCCACCGGCAACTACCTGGGAGAGTCGGTGAAGACCGAGGCCGCGGCTCGCCAGGCGGGTGGGGTCTACGTGGAGCTCATGGACCGGATCGCCCGGGAAGGGCTGGATGCCAACGTCTCCTTGAAGTTCACGCAGCTGGGTCAGGCCATCTCCGAGCGCTTCCTCGCCGAGACGCTGGCGCCGATCCTGGAGCGGTCCCGTCGCGACGACACGTTCGTCCGCTTCGACATGGAGTCGTCGGCGTACACCACAAGGACCCTGGACGCGTTCGAGAAGCTCTGGGCGGAAGGGTGGCGCAACATCGGCGTGGTCCTTCAGGCGTATCTGCACCGGACCGCGGGGGACGTGGCCCGGATGAACGAGCTCGGCGCGCGGGTCCGTCTCTGCAAGGGTGCGTACGACGAGCCTTCGTCCATCGCGTTCAAGGAGCGCGACGAAGTGGGCCGCAGCTTCCTGGCGCTCATGCGCGAGCTCGTCGACAACGGGAACTATCCCGGGATCGCGACCCACGACGAGCGGATGATCGACGGCACGGTGTCGCACGTCCAGCGGAATGGCCTTTCCCCCGCTCGCTTCGAGTTCCAGATGTTGTACGGTGTCCGAAGGGACCTGCAGCAGGCGCTCATCCGTGACGGGTGGAACGTCCGCGTCTACGTGCCCTTCGGAGAGCAGTGGTACCCATACCTCATGCGCAGGCTTGCGGAACGACCTGCGAACCTTCTCTTCCTCACTGGGAGCGTGGTGCGCGAGTCGCCGCTGGGCTTCCTGTGGGGGGAGCATGACCGAACGAACAGGAAGGCACCATGAGTCAGACCGGATCCGATGAAACCCCTATGTCGACGCCGTCTTCGGCCGAGGGGCTCGGGCGGCCCCCCAGCGGCGCCGGGATCCTGAAGTTCGTCATCCCCACGCTGATCGGGATGTCCATGTTTCTCATCCCCATTCCTTCGGGGGAGAGCATCACCATCGGCATCGGGGTCCTGTCGGATGCTCTCACCGCCGTTCTGGGTGACGCCATCGTCCCCATCGGTGTCTTGGTGTTGTGCCTGTCCGTGGTCGCCACCGTGGTGGCACGGGTGGCCAACCCGGCGTGGATGCGGGCGGAAGGTTGGGGGGAGATCTTCCACGTGGGCCCCTTCTGGTTCGCCCTGCGGGTCGTTGGCGCGGCCTTCGGACTCATGACGCTGTTCGAGGTGGGTCCCGAGTTCATCCGCGGTGGCGCCACGGGCGGGGTGATCCTCAACGACCTCATTCCCGTCCTGCTCACGTTCTTCCTCTTTGCCCTGGCCATGCTTCCGTTCCTGACGGAGTTCGGGCTCATGGAGTTCATCGGGACCATCGTCCGGAAGCCGTTCCGCAAGATCTTCGGGCTACCCGGGCGAAGCGCCATCGACGCCTCCGCGTCCTGGATGGGTGCTGCGCCCCTGGGCGTGCTCATCACGTATCAGCAGTACGAGCGAGGGTTCTATTCGCAGCGCGAGGCCTCGGTCATCGCCACCAACTTCTCCGTGGCGTCCATCGCCTTCAGCCTCCTGATCGCGGGGTTCATCAGCCTCGACCACATGTTCGTCCAGATGTACTTCACGGTCGTGGTGGCGGGGCTCACCGCGGCGGTGATCATGCCGCGGATCCCGCCGCTCTCCCGGAAGCCGGACACGTACTACGAGCCGGTGGGGCGACGGCTGGACGAAGTGGACCGTCCCGCGGGCGTGAGCGTGATGCAACAGAGCCTCGCGGCCGCGGTGGGCCGGGCGCACGACGCGCCGGGGCCCCGTGCCCTGGGTCGCGACGTGGCGCTCAGCGTCGCGGACATCTTCTTCGGACTCCTTCCGCTGGTCATGGCCATCGGAACCGCCGCGCTGGCCGTGGCGGAGCATACGCCCATCTTCACCTGGATCTCCTACCCCATGGTCCCGGTGCTGGGGTGGCTGGGGCTGCCGGAGGCCGCTGCGGCCGCGCCGGCCACGTTGGTGGGCTTCGCCGACATGTTCCTCCCCGCCGTGCTGCTCACGGGTGTGGAGAGCGAGCTCACCCGCTTCGTCATCGGATGCCTGTCGCTGACCCAGCTCATCTACATGTCGGAGATCGGCGTCCTGATCCTCAAGTCCAAGATCCCCCTGAGCTTCCTCGAGCTCGTGGTGATCTTCGCCCTGCGGACGGTCATCACGCTGCCCATCATCGCCTTGATGGCCCACACGCTCTTCTACTGACAGGGCACCCGGCCCGGCCATGGTGCCGGGCCGTCGGGTGGCCGCACCGGCTCCAGGGCTCAGTCACGCCCTGGAGCCGGTGTCGTCTCAGCGCATGCCGCGCACGACCCGGGCCACCCGGTCCAGGGCGGGACGGATCTTCTCCGCCTCGTATCCGACGGTGATGCGGAGATGGCCCTCTGCTCCCAGGAAGGCACCGGGCGCGGTGAGCACGGACGCCTCCTTTCTGATGCGCTCGGCCACCTCCAGAGAGGGGGCGTCCACGTGATACCGGACGAACCCGATGGAGGTGGCGCGCCGGGGCGCGGCGCTGAACAGCCCCTCGTTCTCGGCCATCCACGTGTCCAGGATCTGGTGACCGGCCCGGCTGATGCCCCTCTGCCGTTGGAGGAGGTCCGCTCGGTGGTGGTCGGCGAGGGCGCGATCGGCCAGGTACATGCTGGGCGCGGCGGCGGCGATGACCTCGTACTCGTGCCGGCGCCGACGTCCCGGACGAGGCCCCGGCCAGCGCGACGTTTGAGGAGCATAGCCGG
>CAYGKI010000002.1:0-5963 GCA_964350235.1 uncultured Gemmatimonadaceae bacterium
GCGTGCGCGAGGACGGCGTCGGCTTCCTCCTCTCGGCATCCACTCTGGACGGCGGGGACCAGGAGTTCTCGGTGGCGCTCCTCGATCGATGGCTGGCCGTCCGCCACGCGACATCCGGGTCGTGGTTCGACGGCGGCTCGGGCTACGCTCCGGCCGACGCGGTGATCGTCCGCGGCGCCCGGGACGCCCAGTCCGCGGACAGCCTGCAGCACTGGTGGCTACGCACCTGGCACGGTGAGGAGGGCACGGAGTGGCGCGTTCTCGACCGTCTGGAGCACGCCGAGGAAGCCCTGAGGGAGTGGAGGCTCGCCTTCTCCGACGGTGGCGAGGCGAGCGTCTTCTTCCGCGTTGCGGACACGCCCTGACCGCGCCGCGCCGAGTGGCACCTACTTGTCACCCGACGAGTGCCGACTCAACCTGATGCTACACGACGTGCCTCCATCCCAGCAGGAATCATGAGCCCCTACTCTCGGTCCCCGATGTTCGGCATCACGCTACGCGCCTCGAGCTTCATGGCCGGCGCCATGCTCGCGGCGACGATGGTCACCGCAGCGCCAGCCTCGGCCCAGCAGCTCTACGACTTCGGGACCGCGTTCGGACGAGCAGCGGCGGTGACCGGCGGAGAGGTCCTCGTGGGCGAGCCGCAGAACGTCGTCCGTCCGGGTCGCGTGTACGTCTACCGCGCCTCCACGTCGGGTTGGATGGACGCCCAGGTGCTCACCGCCTCGGATGCCGAGCGCTCGGACGGATTCGGACGTGCCATGGCCGCGCACGGCGACGCTCTGCTCGTAGGCGCTCCCCTGGCCCGTGAAGGGTCCGGCGCCGCCTATCTGTTCGTGCGCGGAGACGAGGGATGGCGCGAGGCGGCCCGTGTCGGTGCCCGGAGTGGAGCCATGGGCACGGGAGGGGCCGTGGCGCTCACGGGTACCGCCGCCGCGGTGGTGGAGCGAGGCGACGGCGGAGAGCGCGTGCGTGTCTATGCGAGAGACGGTGAGACGCTCCGCGAGGAGATCACGCTGGTGGCTTCCTCCCAGGATCGCCGCTTCGGCGCGGCTTTGGCGTTTCTGGGCGAGGACCGGCTCCTGGTGTGCGCCTCGGACACGGACGGCAGCCTCATCGTCGAGACCTTCCGGCGCGAGCCGGGTAGCGGATGGGCCCCCGCCGGAACGCTGGAGACCGACATCCCGTTCGCGGCGGCCGGCGGCCTGCTCTCGCAGGACCCGTACAAGGAGTGCGGGCTCGCCGCGGACGACGGCGTCATCGCCGTGGGGACACCCCTGGGCGCCGGCGGTGCGGGCGCCGTGAGCGTGTTCACCCTCGACGCTCAGGGCAGGCCGGTCCGGGAAACGATCCTGGCCGCGCCGCAGGGCGCGCGCGGAGGCTTCGGCACCTCCCTGGCTTTGGCGGGGGGCACGCTGTGGGTGGGAGCACCCAACTCCGGCGGACTCATGGGCGCGGCGGCACGCTTCCAGCGGACATCGGGAGGTTGGGGCGAAGGCACCGTGGTCCCGGGCCCCGGGACCGACTTCATGCCGGTGTTCGGGCTCGCCCTGGCGGCCGGGCCGGACCTGGCGGTGGTCGGATCGCCGGGCGACGCGTACGGAGCGGGCATCGCGGTGGGCTTCCAGCGAGCCGGCGGCGCGTGGACGGAGGCCGGGCGCCTGGAGGGAGAGGTGGAGGGCTACGAGGCCGTCACGGGAGAGGCCGTGGACTGCTCCGAGGGCAGCGCGGCCATCTTCTCCTGTGAACAGATGGATCTGGTGGCCCTGCTGCCCGTCCACGAGCTCGGTGCGTCGCGAGGCGCCATGGTCAACGACGTGTGGGGGTGGACGGACCCCGACACCGGACGGGAATACGCGGTGGTGGGCAGGTCCGAGGGCACGTCCTTCGTGGACGTCACGGATCCGAGCCGGCCGGTCTATCTGGGACAGCTCCCCAAGACGGAAGGAAGCCGCGGTCAGGCCTGGCGCGACGTGAAGGTCCTGCGAAACCATGCCCTGGTCGTCGCCGACAATGCCGGTCAGCACGGGATGCAGGTCTTCGATCTGACGCGACTCCGCGACGTCGACCCGGCGGCGCCCCCCACGTTCGAGCCCGACGCCCTCTACGACGAGATCGCCAGCGCCCACAACCTGGCCGTCAACGAGGAGACTGGATACGCCTACACCGTGGGCAACTCCGGAGGAGGGCGGGGCTGCGCGTCCATTCATATGATCGACCTGAGCGACCCCGACCGCCCCACCTTCGCCGGCTGCTACAACGACCCGAGCATCGGGCTCGGCGCGGCCGGGCAGACCCACGACGCCCAGTGTGTGCTCTACCACGGACCCGACGCCCGCTACCAGGGACGCGAGATCTGCTTCGCCTACGGGGAGACCGCCGTCAGCATCGGAGACGTGACCGACAAGGACGCCACGGTGGTGGTGGGGAACGCCAGCATGCCGAACACCGCCTACATCCATCAGGGATGGCTCACCGACGACCACCGGTACATCTACGTCAACGACGAGCTCGATGAGATGAACGGGCTCACCGACCGGACGCGGACCATGATCTGGGACGTGGCCGAGCTGGACGACCCGGTCCTCGTGGGCGAGTACCTGGGTGAGACGTCCGCGACGGACCACAACCTGTACGTGCGGGGGGACCTGATGTACCAGTCCAACTACGCTGCGGGCCTGAGGGTCATCGATATCTCGGACCCCGAGAATCCCAGGGAAGTGGGGTATTTCGATACGGCCCCGTTCGCCGACGACATCCCGGGCTTCTTCGACGGTTCCTGGAGCAACTATCCGTTCTTCGAGAGCGGCAACATCCTCGTCACCAGCCACAAACAGGGACTCTTCGTCCTCAAGCGGAGGGTACCCATCAGTTGACGGCGGCAGGCTATTCGGGAACGCCACTGGCGCGGAAGCTGGGCATCAAGGCCGACATGACGTGCGTCGCCATCGATGCGCCCCCGGAGTACGAAGCCCTCCTGGACGGCCTGCCGGCCGGTGTGCACTTCGACACCGACGTGCGGGGGCCGCTCGACTTCGTCCACGTCTTCGTGGACAAGGCGGCCGGCCTGGGTGGACGGTTGGCGGCGCTTCGTCAGAGCATCGCCCCCGACGGCATGATCTGGGTCTCCTGGCCCAAGAAGGCGTCGGGCGTGAAGACCGACGTCAACGGCAACGTGGTCCGCGACGCCGGCCTGGGGGCGGGCCTGGTGGACATCAAGGTCTGCGCCGTCGACGAGACCTGGTCCGGCTTGAAGTTCGTCATCCCGAGAGCGCAGCGGGCCCGACGCTGAACGCCTGACCCGCCCTCGGCGTCAGCGTCGCACCCAGGTCAGCTCCCGCATGATCCGCCGCATCTCCTCGGCCTTTCCTTCCAGCTCGAGGGCGGTCCACATGGCCGTCACCGCGGCCTCGTCCACCAGTCCGGGAGGACTGCCACCCGAAGCGCTGTTGGACAGCCCCTGGTCGCCCCTGAAGGCGTCGACGGCCATGGCGATCTCGTCGTCGTAGACCTGCCACCCGTCCTCGCGCTCGAGGGTCTCCGCGTCGGAGCGGAAATAGCCGAGGGCGTGCATGATGAGCTTCACCTGCCATACGTCCGAGCCCACCTGCTGCTGCAAGGTGCGGAACCCGAGCTTCCCCGAGATCGCGTCGTAGACTCGGCGCATCTCCCCCACGGGCTCGGGGTGCTCGCACACGTTGACGTGCACGGTCTGCCCATCGTCCCGACGCGCCATGCCCTCCCGAGGGTCGGCAACGATCACCGCCGCGGACTGCATCCTCCCGTGTCGCCGATCTCCCCCGACGGCCTGCCCGGCCTCCATGGCGGCGATGAGCCGATCCGCCAGATGGAGATGCGACCCCTCGGTGGCCTCGAAGGTGGTGGCGACGGCGTCGAGCACCTCGGGCCCCACGAGCACATTGCCCTGGGTGGCGTAGTTCAACCCCGACCGATGCCCGGCCCAGTCCCCGGGGCGCGTGCCCGTGTGCTGAGCGCTCCGGCCGTCGCTGGCGATGACCCCGATCTGTCGGCTCTCGGCACCGTCGTCACGAGCGAGCGCCGACGCCAGCGCTTCCGCCGGGTCCATCCCCTCTTCGATCATGTCCAGGAGCTCCTGGCCGTACTGGGTGCGCGTGGATGCCTGGGTGGCCACCGCGCCCACACCCACCCGGACCCAGGGAACGCCGTTGCCCACGCAGGCATTCCGCGTGGTGACGGCGGCCCCCACCTCCCCGGTCACCGGGTCCACGCCCACGATGGAGAACGTGTGGAACTCGAGCTCGGCCCCACCCCACCCCACCGGCTCCTGGGCGCCGAGGTCCGAAGGCACGACGGCCATCGGGCTCAGGAACGCCACGAGCACGAGGAGGCCGGGGGCGAGCCGGGCGGGACGGAAGGACGAACGCTCGGGATGCATGGCAGCGCCTGGGTTGGAGAAAGGGATTCCCGCGAAGGTAGGCCGCGAGCGGCCGGCGCGGGAGCCCCCGCCCCCGGCTGGCACCCCGCGACCGCGCCCCGGATACGCGAAGGGCCTCCACCCCGAGGATGGAGGCCCTCCGAACGTGATGAGGGTCCCGGCGGAGGCCGGGCACCCTCGTGTCAGCGTCAGCTGATGGACAGCGACTTGGAGAAGTCGATGCCGCAGACGGAGCCCTGCATGGAAGCGGATCCCGACTGCATGCCGGCGTTGGTGTCCACGGAGAACGTCACGTCGATGGTGCACGTCCCCTCCCGGTCCTCGCCGGCCGTCCAGTCCACCGCGCCGTCGAAGGACCCGTCGAACGCGAACATCTCCTCGGATACCTCCATGTCCAGCTGCGCGGTGACCGAGGGTGCGCCATAGAGCGTGAAGACGGTCCCGTCGTCGGACTCGCCCACGCAGCCGTCGTGAATCTGGGTGAGGGTGAACGAAACGGTGCCCTCACCGGTCTGGTCGTCCACCTGGCCCTGCAAGTCGGCGTCCACGCTCACGGTCCCGCCGAACTCACACTCGCCCGTGAAGGAAAGGGACTCCTCATAGCTCACGATGGCGGCGGCCGGCCCACTTGCAGCGGTGCCTCGCTGGGACGCGCCGAAGGCGCCATTGATCACCTGGGCACCCACCACCTCGGCGAGGGCCTCGGCCTCCGCCTGTGAGAGATCGCCCACGTTGGTCGGGCTCTCGTCACAAGCACCCGCGGCGAAGATCAGCGCGACGGCCGCGCATCGAACATGCATACGATTCATCTGTCTCGTCCTCGTCTGGTATTCTCGTTCCACGACGACGAGAGCAAGGTGCAACATCCGGGCCGAGGGCGGTATCTACTCTCGCAGCAAACACTTATCGCACCCAAGACTCGGCTGGCACAGTCCTCTCACGTGGCGATCCACCAGAAGGAGTCGCAGGTCGCACGCTATTCCAGGTAGGTGTACCCCTGCAGGCCTTCGTCCAGGAAGCGACGCAGGCTGACGGTCTCGGCGAGAGTCAGCCGGCCGGCGGCCAGCGCCTCTTCGGCGTCCTTCCGCAGCTCCTCACGCATGACGTCGGCGTCGTACTGGACGTACCCCAGGACCTCGCGCACGCTGTCACCCTCCACCACCTCGTCGATGCGCCAACGCCCGTCGGCTCCATCCTGGACGACGTGAACGGCGTGGGTATCGCCGAACAGATTGTGCAGGTCTCCAAGCGTCTCCTGGTACGCACCGGTCAGGAAGACCCCCAGGTAGTACGGCTCGAACTCCTGCTCGGCGTCCGGGGCGCCCGGAATCAGCTCGTGGAGCTCGAGGGTGCCCTTGGGTCCGTCCTCCGACGGGAACTGCTCGATCCGCCCGTCCGAGTCGCAGGAGATGTCCACCAGAACCCCGGACCGGCCGGGTCGCTCGTCCAGCCGGTGGATGGGCATGATGGGGAACAGCTGGTCGATGGCCCAGGAGTCCAGAAGCGACTGGAAGATGCTCAGATTCACGAAGTACAGGTCCGCGAA
>CAYGKI010000002.1:5973-31426 GCA_964350235.1 uncultured Gemmatimonadaceae bacterium
CTCGTGCAGATACTCACCCACCCCGTCGCCGAGCACCTGTAGGACCCTCCGTCCCACGCACCAGTACATCTCCTCGGTGGCCGCCCGCGACGTGATGTCCATGTAGCCCAGGTTGAAGAGGCTCATGGCCTCTTCGAAGGCGTGCGCGGCGTCGTTGAAGAGCTCGAGGGGATCCAGCTCCTCCGGGTCGGCGGAGTCCATGCGCTGGTAGGCGTCGAGGATGTCGCGCAGCGGCTGGGGAACGGTCTCCGCCGCCATCGCCCGCTCCATGAGCTTCTCGTTGGGGGTCTCGGGAAGGCGCCTGGTGGCCACCGCCTCGCAGATGATGGCCGTGCAGTGGCTGACCAACGCCCGACCCGACTCGGAGAAGATGTGCGGGGGCCGGATCTCGGCATCGTCGCAGATGGCCTTGATCCGGTGCACCACGTCCAGGGCGTACTGCTCGACGGTGTAGTTCGAGGAAGCGGGGCTCGCCGACTGGGTCCCGTCGTAGTCGACGCCCAGACCTCCACCCAGGTCGAGCATCCCCATGGGCGCACCCTGCTTCACCAGCTCCGCGTAGAGGTGCGTGACCTCGCTCACCGCGTACTTCACGGTACGGATGTCGTAGATCTGGGACCCGATGTGACAGTGCAGGAGTCGCAGCGAGTCCAGAAGATCGTGCTCCTTGAGATAGTCCACCGCCTGGAGGACCTCGCTCACCGACAGCCCGAACTTGCCCCGCAGGCCGGACGACGTGGCCCAGCGCCCGATGCCACCGGCACCCAGACGCGCCCGTATTCCGATGTTCGGCCGAACCTTGTGAGCCTTCGCCTGCTTGGCGATGAGCTCGAGCTCGTGGAACTGCTCCACCACCGGGATGACGTTGCGCCCCATCTTCGCCGCGAGGATCACGGTCTCGATGAACTCGTCGTCCTTGAAGCCGTTGCACACCAGGGGCATGGAGTTACGGCCCACGGTGAGGGCGAGACCGGCCAGCAGCTCCGGCTTGGACCCCACCTCGATCCCGAAGTCCAGTTCCCCGGCGAAGCGCACCACCGCCTCGCACAGCTGCCGCTGCTGGTTCACCTTGATGGGATACACGCAGGAGTAGCGGTTGCCGTACCCGGTCTCCTCGATGGCCGTGGCGAAGGCGTCCCTCAACTGGGTCATCCGGTGACGCAGAAGGTCCGGGAAGCGCAGGACCACCGGGGCCGTAAGACCTCGGGTCTCCAGGCCCTCGATGATCTCCAGGAGATCGAGGGAAGGCCCGTCTGGCCCGCTGGGCCGGACGGTCAGCGTGCCTGAGCTGGAGATGCCGAGGTAGCCGTCGCCCCACTCCTCGAACCTGTAGGTCTGGGCTGCGTCGGCGGTGGTCCATTCCGTGGACCGTTCCGGCATGGCGGTGGCCACTTCACTCATCGCTCATCCTCGCGCGGTGGGGCCTGGACCGGACCGGCTGGCGGCCCGGGGAGGCGCTCCTCGATATCGTGGAGACCAATATCGCATCCGGCGACCGGACGTGTAATGCCACCGGTCCGCGAAAAGCCCCCCGACCCCGCTAGGGAGGGGCCGGAGGGCGAAGGCGGCATCGCACGGAGCGACCCGCCTGCCAGCCCGCGGCCCCATGGGCCTGAGGGCGGCGCCTCGCGAGGATCCGCCGTCAGCCCACGGCCACGCCCTCACGATGTCGGAAACATGCTACGACCGGAGTGTAGCACGTACCGTCATAGGCAGCCAATATCAATATCCGATCTATTCCATAGACCTAGCATATGGATCTCCGCCAGCTGCGCTACTTCGTGGCCGTGGCCGAAGCAGGAACCATGACCCGGGCGGCCGAACGGTGTCATGTGGCCCAACCCTCCCTCAGCCAGCAGATCGGCAAGCTGGAGCAAGGACTGGGCGTGGCCCTGTTCGATCGGCTTGCAAGGGGCGTGGCGCTCACCCCCGCCGGTCACGCGCTGCTTCCCAGAGCCCGGCGTATGCTGGCGGACGCCGAGGAGATCCGTGCCCGCATCGCGGACGACGTCTCCGATGGCGCGGGGCGATTCGCCGTGGGCGCCATTCCCACCATCGCGCCGTACACCCTCCACCGCGTGCTTCCCCGGCTCAAGGCCGAATTCCCGCGCGCGGAGATCACCATCCGTGAGGACCTCACGGACATGGTGGCGGAGGCGGTGGAGGACAACCAGCTCGACCTGGCCGTCACCAGCACACCCATTCGGCGGGACCTCCTGGAAGTGGAGGTGCTCGCGTCCGAGCCTCTGATGCTCGTCCTCCCCGCCGGGCACCCTCTGGGAGAAGCCCCGGCGGTGAACCCAGCGGATGTGCGCGACGAGCCCACCATCATCCTTAACGCCATGCACTGCCTGGGAGAGCAGATCCAGGGGTTCTGCGCCCGCTCCGGGATGGCACGGAGGATCGTCTGCGAGGGGACCCAGCTCGGGACCGTGCTCGAGCTGGTCTCGGCCGGCATGGGCGTTTCCCTCGTGCCACGAATGACCGCCCGCCAGGACTCCTCTCCGTCGCGCCGCTACCTGCCCTTCCGTGGAGAGGCAGGGCAACGGGACATCGCGCTCATTCGACGCCGCGATCGCTCCGTGTCCAGGGTGGCCCGCCGCTTCTCCGAGCTGTTGAGGGAGGTCCTCATGGACCCCCCGGACCCAGGCATCGCCTAGGCACGCTCCGCGGCGCCTGCTAGACCTCGCCGGACGAGACCCGCCTGAACACCTCGAGCACGGCCGCCAGCTGCACGGGCGAGGCCTTCACCCACTCGGCCCAGGCCTCGGGTCGATCCTCGGCACGCTCCAGGAGGGCCTCCACAACGCGCTCGAGGAGATCGAGGACGGCGGGCGCCGCGAGGTTCAGCTTGGGCCAGAGCTCGGCGACCACGTCCAGGGTCTCGCGACTTCGACGAAAGAGGTCTCCCAGCTCCTGGTCGGTGAAGAACGGTCCCCGGGCGGCGGCGGTCAGGCACCGCCCGAGAAGCTCCACGACATCGTCGTCGAGCTTCCGACGCAGGATCTTCTCCGACCGGAACTCCAGCACCCGCCCCAGAAAGGTCATCAGCGGATAGACCGCCTCGCCGAGGTGATCCAGGATCACCGGCGGCGCGTCCCGGGGATAGAGATAGAGTCGGTCCCAGTGCTCGTCCTTCTGGCCGACCTTCTCGGACATCTCCGGCGTGATCCAGTCGTACCCCACCAGGTCCTCGAAGCGCACGAGATCCAGCCCCCGATCCGCGAGGGCCCGCTGGATACGCCTGGGCGTGACCACCAGCTCGGCACCGTCGGTGGCATGGATCCGTGCCACCGCCCCGGCGCCCGCCAGGACGTCCTCCTCGCCCAGCGGGCTCCTCGCCACGAGCTCGGCGTTGAGCCGGGGACGCTTGACCTGCGCCTCCTGGAAGATCTCCATGAGCTGCTCGGTGAGCAGCCAATCCACCATCGTCATCCTGCGTTGTCCCCTGGCATGAGGTCGCACACGAAGGTCCCGCCCACCGCCCCCTCTGGACCCTGGGCCGTCACGAAGGAGCCTTCCCGATCGTAGGAATAGCGGAGGTTCGACACCTCCGGGACGCGGCTCGAGCGGAGGCACGCCGAAGTGGGAAAGATAACGTATCGCCAGGACTTCCCGATCTTCGTGACGGCCCTGGGAACTGCCCTTTCGTCCCTGCTCTGCGTGGCGATCCCAGGTAGCGCCGCGGCCCAGTCCGTGGATGTGGACCTGGCCTTGGAGCAGGCCGTCACCACCGTGGATGACATGGGCACACCCACGGGGTACCGCGTGGGGATAGCCATCCCCCGTCTCCTGGGCGCCGTGGGTCTGGAGGTGAGCTACCGGACGGTCAGGGAGCACCTGGGAGAGCAGGCCCTCCGCTGCGGCTTCGACATGTGCACGCCCGGTCCCTTCGACACGGCCATGCGTATGCGGGCGGTGGCCATGGGCCTGGGCTGGTCCATGATGCTCAACCCGTTCGTGGAGATGTCCACGGGCGTGACGGCTTCGGTGAACTGGCAGGACCACGAGTACCGTCCGGGACCGGGCGCCGACCAGGAGCTCGACGCCTTCGGGACCGAGACGACCGGGCCCGACGCGGGGTTGGGCGTCTTCGCGTCCTGGCGCTTTCCACCCCTCCTCTCCGTCCTCAGTCCCTTCCTGTTCACACGTGCCGAGTGGGTCCGGGCCGGGGCATGCCCTGCCGATGCCGCCTGCTTCGGTCATCGGTACGTGGGGAGCGCCGGGATCGGGATGTACGCCCGGATTCCCTGACACGGATGCCGCCCTCCGGCCTCGCCGCGAGGCCGGAGGGCGGACGGACCCGGTCCGGTCAGACCGGCGGAAGCTCCACGTGCACGTGCACGGCGGTGGTGACGAAGTCCGCGTGCCCGCTGCCCACGGCACCGTGCATCAGGCTGAAGACGGCTTCGGTCTCACCTTCCGCCACCCCGTGGAGGTGCCCTCCGAACTCTCCGGGCGTGTCCTGCTCGAACTCGGCGATGTCCTCGTCCGTGATCTCCACCTGGAGGTACACGTCGTCGTCGAGCGTGATCTCGTCTCCGTCCTCGTCGACGAACCGGACGTCGATGTGCGCCGTCTCCTCGCCCACCTCCACCTCCAGCTCACCAGTCCAGCCGGTGTCGGCGTCGTACGAGGCGATGGTCACCCCGTTGAGCACCAGCTCGACGCCGTGGGGATCGGCGTGGTCATCCAGGCCTACGGGGTCGTTGCCACACGCGCCGAGCGCGACGGAGCCGGCCAGGGCGAGCGCCACGAGGGGGCTGCGGCCGAAAGCTTTCTTGTTCATGGGTCCACCTCTCGTTGATTGCATGGTTGTCGGTGTGGCCACCTGAGTGGGGTCGCGTCGAGCCCCGGCGGCCGGTGCTCAGAACACGACGCGGTAGGTCAGACTCAATCCACGGCCCGCCTCGGGCATGATGTCCTTCACCCGGGACAGGTGGTTGCGGTACGTACGGTCGGTCAGGTTGTCCCCGCTCAGCGTCAGGGTGTGGAGCCGGCCCGCCACCGTGAGGCGCACCCCCGCCGAGGCGTCGAGCACCACGTATCCGGGCGTCTCCGTCTCGAACTCGTCCACGCGATCCTGCCGCGCGGCGAGCACCGTCTCCACACGGGCGAACCACGCGGGACGCTCGTACTCGGTGCCCAGACGGGCCTGAAGGGGAGGAATCAGGGGCAGCGGCGTGTCGTCACCGTCGCGCTGGCCCCTGACGTAGGACGCGGTTCCGTGCAGGGTGACGTCGCCGGCCACGGTCCAGTCGAGCCGGCCCTCGAAGCCGGTGAGTACGGCGTCGTCCCCACGGAACTGGTAGATAGGGAGGCGAACCTGGCTCGTATCCCCGGTCTCCGCCGGATAGATGTAGCCCGAGATGGCGTTCCGAAAGCCGGTGAGCTCGGCGGACACCCGTTCCCGCTCCAATCGGACGAACACGTCCACACCCGTGCCGACTTCATTGTCCAGATCCGGATTGCCCACCTCGAACGCGTATGCCGCCAGGTGCGGCCCCTCGGAGTACAGCTCGTTCACGTCCGGGGTGCGGAACGCCCGGGACACGCTCACCCCTGTGATGAGACCCGCCGGGAGGCGGTACAACAGGCCCAGGGACCCCGACGCCGCGTGGAAGGTGCGGTCGCGGATGTCCCCGATCTCCGAGTCCGGATCGTCCTGGAGCGGGTCCGCTCGGGTCCAGTCGTAGCGCAGCCCCGCTTCCACCAGCAGCGGATCCAGGTCGATCTCCTCGAACACGTAGCCGGCGAGAGACAACCGGCGCGTGTCGGGGGTGGAGAGCCCTCCGGCGAAGGTGAACTGCTCCAGAGAGGCCCGGGCTCCCACGGCGCCGTTGGTGAACGGCCCCCAACCTTCGTGGCGGGCCACGACATCCCCGCTGCTGGTCTGGAGCTTGAAGAAGGTGCCGATGATGTCCGGCGGCTCGATCTCCAGGTGACGGTACCATGTGTAGCTGCCGTCGAGATCCAGGGAGCGGAACGGCCCCCACTGACCCTCCACCCGGCCATCCACCTTCGTGGCCATCCGCCTCATCTCCACCCGGACCCCGTCCTCGTGCCCACCCACGAAGCCGCCTGGAATGCCGTAGTCGTTCTCCATGGCCCTGAACGCCACACCCAGATAGCCCTGATCTCCCACCCACGCCGTTCCGGCTCCGACATTCCACGTGTCGACACCGGTGTTCTCCAGGACACCCGCCGGCGTGCGCAGGTCGCCGGCCGTGCGCCCACCGGCCTCCAAACGCACGGGAACGCGGTCGGTGAGCGCTGCGCGGACGTGACCGCTGGCGCTCACCGCGTCCATGACGCTCTGTCCCTGCAGCGTCACCGATCCCGTGGGGTGGTGCGGGACGTCCGACGGCACCTCGTCCCGAATGACGTTCACCACGCCGCCGAGCGCGTTGCTCCCGTACAGGATGGCGGCTGGCCCACGCACGACCTCGATTCGCCGAGCGGATCCCGCGTCCAGGGCGGATGCGTGGTCCGAGCTGGAGCTGGACATGTCACCGCTCCGCACCCCGTCCTCGAGCATGAGGACCCGGTCACCCGAGAGGCCCCGGATGACCGGACGGGCGGTGGCCGGCCCCATGCTGGTCACTGCCACGCCGGGCTCGGAGGCCAGCGTGGCCGCCACCGTCCCCTGCAGTCGGCGCTGCAGATCCTGGCCGCGCAGCACGTTCACCGGCCGGAGCGCTTCGGCGGCCGTCCGCTCGCTCAAGGCCCCCGTCACCACCAACCCTCCCACGTCCAGGGGCGACGCCGTCAGCTCGATGACGACCAAGGCTCCGTCCGCCGAGGTGGAGACCTGGAGCGTCTCGGTCCCGTACCCGAGGCGCTCCACGCGCAGGGTATGCGTTCCGGCTTCCAGTCCGGATAGGTGGAACGAGCCGTCTCCGTGTGTGGTGGCGGCAGGCCGCGCACCGACAACCGAGACCAGGACGCCGGCCAGTGGAGCGCCCGTCTCCGCGTCCCTCACCACACCTTCGACCTCACCGGCGTGCTCCGGTACAGCCTGAGCGGACAGACTGGTCGGCTGGACGGCGGCCGCGAGACCGGCCACCGCCGCGAGGACCCGTAGCTTCCTGATCACGAGTCCGTGTGCGCGGCTAAGATGCATCATCGTTGACGCCATGGATGAGATGGGAGGTCCGGTGCGGACCCGACGCCCACGGCTGGCGCGGCATCGGGGAACAACGGCACTCCTCGGCTGCCGAGGAGTGGCCGGACCTGGGGTGCTAGGGAGATCCCGTGGGCGGAATGCCCACGAAGGCGCTACGCGGAGGGAGGTGCCCGCGGGCCGGAGGAGCCCTGGAGAAGGCGATGGGACCGCCTCAGCTCCGGGACCGAGAAAGGCTCGGCGAGATTGCCGAGAGGATGCCCGAGTGCGACGGTGGCCGGGACCCGGGCCGGCGTGGCGAGCGCGTTGGCGCGCACCAGCTGACAGAACGCATGGTCGTGGTGGGGCGTGCAGTCGTCACTCCCCGGGGACTCGACGTGGACCGGAACCCCGTATCGCTCGACGTCGAGAACGCCGTCCGCCGCCGGCAGGGCAACTGCCCCTGCCAACTGCAGAACAGCCAGCACCAGCACGCCCAAGCGGCGGCCGAAACCGGGGTCCCCATCGTGTTTGCGAGCGTTCATGCGCGGCCCTTCGTGACCGTCCGAGTCGCGGGAGTTCGTGGAAGATACCGACCTTCCCCACGTCGGGTTCCCGTCACCGAACCTCGAAGACCGTGTTCTGAGCCAGCTCGAGATACGACAACGAGGCGTTGGCCCGACTCACGTTGCAGGAGTGGTAGCGGATGTCTCCATCCGCTTCCACCGCGTCGTACGGCTGTGAGGAAGAGAATCCCCCCACGACCATCCCGTCGATGTCACCACGGATACGGTCGTCGATCCAGCCCGCCAGGACGATCCCGTCCCATGAGAAGCTGGGGTTGGCGTCGAACTCTTCGGTGACGATGAGCACGCCGCGCCCGCTCCAGGACGCGTTGAAGTGCCGGCTTCCGTTGATGCGGAGCACCGGGCACGAACCGGCGGGCAGGGCTCCGAAGTCGGGCCTCACGTCCTCGAAGTCCACCGGGACCGACGGATCGGCGAGGAAGTCCCACCGGATCCCGCTCTGCTCGAGGAAGTCCGCGTGCGTCCCGCTCCAGAGGAGGGCGGGCGGGCTTCCCGTCAGGGTTCCGTCGACATCGATGTCGTCCTCGGCCACGGCGCCGGGAATGCTCGGGGCAGTCCCTCCCGGACAGACTGCACCACCGAAGTCGTCCCCGCTGACCGTGCCGTCCACGTCCAGCTCCTCCACCCGGACCACCAGCGCGGCGTGGAGCGGCAAGGGGCTCCGGCGCTGGTAGGCGTAGGCCCCGACCACGCGGCGGGCGGGGGTATCGGGGAGGAGCGGATCCACCACGGAGGCCTCGGATCGAATGAAATACACGTGGGTCGAAGCATCGACCACCGAGACGCGCCGCGCCGTCACCAGCGCCTCCCCACCGCCGATGGCATACCGACCCGAGTCGGCCACCACGCCGAGCTGCTCCGAGACGAAGCGCTGGAGCCCGCCACGAGCGATGGCCAGGGCTTCTTCCCCCTGGGTCGCGTAGCGCGCCATCCGCGTCTCGGCGCTCACCATGAGATAGCCGGCCGTGCCCATCACCGAGATGGCGAAAAGCATCAGGACCACGAGAGCGAGAACGAATCCGCCCTCCCCGGACGTGGGACGAGGCCCTCTCACGGCACGTTCCTCAACAGGAGGTTCGTGGCGATTCCGAAGGAGATCTCGTCTTCTGGCCCCGTCCCGGTGGGTCTTCGGACGTTCATGACCAGGCGCACGCCGTCCACGTTCCCCACCGACCCCGCCGTCACCGTGTCCTGGTAGCTCCCACCCCCGGTTCGATACCGGAACGCGCTCGTGCTGTCCATGCCGGACGCGAACTCCACGGCATCCCCGCCGTAAGGCTGACGGAAGAGCGCCAGGGTGCCCGGCTCCAGGGCGGACGGACCGATCCGGAACGTGATCTCCCTGAAGAGCATGAGCACCTCGCCCACGTCGGGGACATCCAGCCCGTACAGGAAGAGCAGCCGCCGGATGGAATGGAACTCGTCCGCCACGCCGAGCGTGTCCGCTCCGTTCCCCGCGCACCGGCCGGCGCTCCCGGAGCTTCCGCCGTTGAGGAAGCCCCAGGTGGCGCGCTGGTAGTCCCACGCCCCGGACGCTTCGTCCAGGACCGCCACGCCGGCCACCTCGTCGGTGGCCAGCGCCGCGACGCCACCATCCACATGGACATCCACATTGGGGAGGAAGAATCCGGACCGTCCGCACGCGCTCACCACGGCGACGGGGGAACGCACCGTGAGCGTCCTGGCTCCGGCCACCAGGATGCCGTCCCTCATGGACGAGCGCAGCTCACGCGCCACGAGATCCGTGGCGGCCCGGACATTGTCGTGCGCCGCAGCGAGCGCGGCCTGGGTGGCCTGGGCCCGATTCTGGGCGAGGAACGTCGAGCTCACGAGGACGATGACCAGAGAAGACAGCACCAGCGCGATGAGCGCCTCCACGAGCGTGAACCCTCCGCGGGGGCTTCTCACCAGACCTCCGAGACGTAGGAGGTGACCTGGTAGGAAGGCCCTTCGGACCCTCTGGGCCGTAGCGTGACGTCGACGCGCATGAGCAGCGGAGAGAGACGGGTGAGCGAGACGGTCCGATCGTAGTCGAGCCCCGAGACCACCACCACATCCACGTCGGAGCCCGCCACCAGCGAAGAGAAGGGCTCGGCCCCCAGGGAATCCAGCCGTTCCGCCGCCCTCAGCGCCAGGGCGGAGGAGATGCCGGCGTAGCGCATCTGCGTGCTGGTCGCGGTGCTGAGGCGGATCACCATGAGCACGCCCACGGCGAACACGACGAACGCAGCCACCACTTCGATGAGCGTGAAGCCGCCCCGGCGGACACGGTCCGAGCGAGCGATGCGGATCACGGTGCCTGGACGCGCGACGAGCCGAGGGCGTTGAACGACACCCGGTACTCGGTGGACCCGGCCACGAAGCGAGCCACACCCAGCGTTCCGGAGGCTCCGGAAAGGTCGGCGAACCCCCGGCGGTCGAAGAGGACCGTATCACCCGCGAGCTCGAGAGCGATCTCCGAGAGCTCCAGCCCGTCCGAGCTGGAGAACCGTCTTTGCACCAGCTCCGTGGCCCCGTCCAGCGTGGCAACCTCGTACCGGAGGCTACCCTCGAAGAAGCGCAGGACCACGGGTGTCTGGCTCCGTACGGCGAGCTGCCTCGCCTGGGTGAGGTCCTGGGCGAACACCTGCGCCGCCTGGCGGGCGGCGCTCCTGCTGAAGTACTGCGCCAAAGTGACCGCCGCGAAGCCCATGGTGACCGCGCTCAACGTCAGCACGGCCAACAGCTCGATGAGCGTGAACCCCCTGGCCCGCGTCATGCACCTCGATCCGCCAGGGCCGCCAACTCGCGGATCACCACGGACACGGCCGCGAAGCCCACGGTGCCCTCGGCCTTCAGGTCCGTGATCAGGTTCCGGTACCGTTCGATCTCCCGGGCCCTCATCCTCAGCAAGCGCTCGGTGGCCTGCTCGATCCCCTGGTCGTCCTCCGCCCGCCGGAGCACCGAGGCGATGAGCTTCCGGTGGGCCCGGGCAAGGTCCTCGGCGAGGGCCTGGGCGGCCCGCTGCTCCCAGTGGTCCCCACCCGCCGTGGCGAAGGTCGTCCGTCGGAGCCACGGGACATCGAAGAGATCGGAGATTCGATAGAAGACCTGCGCCGCGGCCACCGGGTCGGCCTCCGTCTCGCGCGCAATCTCCAGGATCTCCAGGAGCTGGTCGAGGAAGCGCAGCGTGATCAATCGACGGGAGAACAGGTCGTCCGCGCCCACCTTACGGATCTCCTGGACCCGGGCTTCGAAGAGCGTCCTGTCCTCGCCCTGGACGAAGGACTCGAAGTGCTCTCTCAGGACCGCCAGTCCGGGTACGCTCCGCTCCACCACCGTCGCTGGCGACACGTCCGGATCCACGTTCTGGAGGACCCAGCGGGTCGTGCGCTCCAGCACCCTGGCGAGCCCCAGAATCCACCGGTACGCCACCCTGAGGTTAAGTCGATCGTGCTGCTCGCCGATCTGCGCCATGAGCGCCCGGTGGTCGGCGAGGCGAGACGCCACGAGCCAGGCCCGCGCCACGTCCTCCACCCGGGAGCCGGTGTCCCGGGCCACCCGGGTCACGAAGGTGGCGCCCATGATGTCCACCAGATCGTTGGTGAGCTGACTGGCGATGATCTCCCGCCGCAGGCGATGTCCCTCCAGGTGTGATCGGCCGGCGGCGTTGATGGCCGATGACGGGAAGTACCCCAGGAGATAGCTCTCCGTGACCGGGTCGTCCGGGAGCCCTCCGGCCAGAAGGCGGGTCTTCAGAGCGAGCTTGGCATACGCGAGGAGGACGCAGAGCTCCGGCCTGACCAGCGACTGCCCACGCTCCCTCCGCTCGCCCAGGACATCCAGCGAGGGAAGTCCTTCCGAAAGCCTGTCCAGCTCCCCCGTCTTCTCCAGGGCGAACATGAACTCGCGGAAATCGTCGAAGCCCTCCTTGGCCCGCTGCTCGTCCAACGAGACGGCCAGGCTCTGGGAGCGGTTGTCGTCCAACACCAGGTCGGCCACACCCTCGGTGAGGTCCTCCAGGAGCCGGTTCCGGTCGTCCTGGGACATGGCGCCCCCGACCACGGAAGGCGCGAGGAGGATCTTCAGATTCACCTCATGGTCCGACATGTCGACGCCGGCCGAGTTGTCCAGGGCGTCGGTGTTGGCACGCCCTCCCCGCAGGGCGTAGGCGATCCTGGCCTTCTGGGTCAATCCCAGGTTTCCACCTTCGCCCAACACGGCGCATCGGAGCTCGGAGGCGTCCACGCGCACGGCGTCGTTGGAAGGGTCGCCGGCGTCGGCGTGGGTCTCACCATCTTCTTTGACGTACGTGCCGATGCCGCCGTTCCACAGCAGCTCGACGGGAGCCTTGAGTACCAGCCGGATGAGCGACTCCCCGTCCATGGTCCCGGGCTCATCCTCTCCCACCCCCAGGGCGGTCCGCGCCTCCGGCGTCAGCTCCACCTCCTTGGCTCCCCGGGGGACGATCATCCCGCCTTCGCTGAGCAGCGAGCGATCGTAGTCGTCCCAGCTGCTCCGCCCCAGTCCGAAGAGCCTCCGGCGCTCCGCGAAGGAGGTGGCGGGATCGGGGTCGGGGTCGATGAACACGTGCCGATGATCGAAGGCCGCCACGAGCCGAATCTGCTCGGAAAGGAGCATGCCGTTGCCGAAGACGTCCCCGCTCATGTCGCCGATCCCGGCCACCGTGAAGGGCTGAGACTGGATGTCCTTGCCCTTCTCCCGGAAATGCCGCTTCACGCACTCCCAGGCACCCCGGGCGGTGATGCCGACCTCCTTGTGGTCGTATCCGTTGGAGCCGCCCGAAGCGAAGGCGTCGTCCAGCCAGAATCCGTACTCCGCCGATACCGCGTTGGCCAGGTCGGAGAAGGTGGCGGTGCCCTTGTCCGCCGCCACGACCAGATATGGATCCGGTGGATCCCAGCAGACCACCGCTTCGGAGATCCCGGGCCGTCCGTCCGCCAGGTTGTCGGTGATGTCCAGAAGGCCACGGATCAGCGTGCGATACTGGCGGCGTCCCTCCTCCCAGCGCTCCTCGGCGTCCGCTGGAACCACCCGGGTGATGAACCCGCCCTTGGATCCACCGGGCACGATGACCGCGTTCTTGACCACCTGGGTGCGGACGAGGCCCAGCACCTCGGTCCGGAAGTCGTCGGGGCGGTCGCTCCACCGGATGCCGCCCCGGGCGACACGGGCGCCGCGAAGATGGATGCCCTCCATGCGGGACGAGTGCACCCACACCTCGTAGAGCAGGCGTGTGGTCCTCCCGAAGTCCAGGCTCTCGCTGGCGAACTTGAACGAGATGTACGGCACCCCTCCGGATCGCGCCGAAGGGTCGGCGGCCCCGGTGCGGTAGTAGTTCGTGCGCACCGTCGCAGCGATGAGCTGCTCCAGCCTCCGAAGCGCCCGATCGTCGGAAAGGAGGTCCACCCCCTTGAGGGAGGCATGGAAGGCGCTCCGGATGTCGGTGGCCGCCCGTTCCCGTTCCTTTGTGGACATCCTGCGGTCGGGGTCGAACCGCGTCTGGAACAGCTCGAAGAGCTCTCCGGCGATCCCCGGGTGCGAGACCAGCGCCGATGGCAGCGCCAGCCGGCTGGGCACCGCCCTCATCTGGAAGGCGAACCCGGAGTAGGCGCGGAGCACATCCACTTCGCGCCACCGCAATCCGGCGGTGAGCACCAGTCCGTTGAGGCGGTCGCTCACGGCGTCTCCATCGCGCACGGCGAGGATGGTCTCGGAGAGCAGGCCCCCCCTCCGCTCCACGTCGATGCGCTGGCCGGCGGCGTCGAGCACGGCGAACACGTAGACCGTCGCGTCCGGATCCCCGTCTCCCGCCACCACGAACGGCTTCACCGCCAACACCTTGAGGCCGCAATCCTCGAGGACGGGCATGAAGTCCGAGAGCACCAGGTGCTCGCCACGGAGGAAGACCTTGAGCTCGGTGACGTCCTCGGCCCCCGCCACCCGGATTCCGGGTCCACGATTCGTGAACGATATGGACGTCGCCTGCCCGTCGGCCTTCATGGCTTCCAGTATCGCGATGTCGGTGGCGGCGACCTGCGGATCCGTGGCGGCCTGATACTCCCGACTCATGCGGGTCGCGTAGATCCGGGCCAGGGCCCTCGCCTCGTCGGAGCCGTGGGTCTGCTCCAGCTCTTCCTGCACCCGGTCCTGCCAGGTGCGGATGAGGCGGGCGACGGCCTGCTCCAGCTCCTGCGTATCCACCTGGGCGGCACGGTCCGGTGGGGCACCCATATGGAAGTGGAGCCTCGCCTGGTCGCCGGATCCCAGCGCGAGGTGGTAGTTGAGCACGTCACCGTCGAAGGCGCGGACCAGCTCCCGCTCGATCTCCTTCCGGACCGCCCCGGAGAACCGCTCCTTGGGCAGGATCACCATCACCGAGAGACCCCGTTGCAGGGGGTCCTCACGGAGCGCCACCCTGACGTCGTCGGTGTTGTACGCCGTGAGCACCGTGCGGATGTCCGCACCGATCTTCTCCGCCGAAGTGAGGAACAACTCCTCCTTCGGCATGGAGTTGAAGATCGTGATGATCTCCTTGAAGTCGTGGGAGCCGGGACGCACCCCCGAGTCTTCCAGGATGTCCGCGAGCTTGCGCCGGAGAATGGGGATGTTCTCCGCGGCCTCCGAGTAGGCCCGCGAGGTGAACAGCCCCAGGAACCGGTGCTCACCCACGGCACGGCCGGAGGCGTCGAGCTTCTTGACGCCGATGTAGTCCATGCGTGCCCGTCGATGGACCGTGGACTCCGCGTTGGCCTTGCTGATGATCAGGACCGGCCCTTCCTCGGCGAGTCTGCGCATGCCCTCGTCCAGGCGGGACAGCCGGACGCCGGCGGCGAAGCGTGACTCCGCCTCGTTGCGGAGCACGCCCAGCCCCGATCCCGGCTCGACGATGACGGTCCGATCGTCACCGACCTCGTCGGGCACGAAGTCGTATGCCCGGTATCCCAGGAAGACGAAGCCGCCGTCCCGAAGCCACTCGAGGAACGCGCTGATCTCCGACAGCTCGCCGGCGAGCTCCTCGTTGCCTGCCGCGTGCGCGCCAAGATCCGCGAGGACGCGATCCACGGCGCCCAACATGGGCCCGAAATCGTCGGTGGCGCGCACCACGTCCTGCAGCCGCCGCGCAAGCTCGGCCCGGAGCTCGTCCAGTCGAGCCTCGTCCGTGACCTTGTCCACCTCGCAGTGGACCAGCGACTCCTTCGTCCCGGTGTCGGTGCCCGGACCGATGGACACCACGCTCCCACGCTCGTCGTGCTCCACGTCGAGGATGGGGTAGACCATCCACGTGACGGGGAGCTCCTGGGCGTGCAGGAACTCGCGGATGGTGTCGACGATGAAAGGTCGCTCGCTGACGTTGGTCCGGATGACCGTGTTCGGGCAGCCCCACCCCTCGTCTTCCGTGGAGGGGTTGATGACCTGGACGTCCACCCGGTTGGCGCTGGAGGCCCTGAGGAAGCGGTAGGCGCCCAGGGTCATGCCGATGAGGTCCGGCACCGCCCGACCCCAGAGGAGATCGTCGGGGGCGCGCCGCAGGAACGCCCGGGCGAACCCGAGGGCCACGTCGGACTCGGGGGCCGGTACGGAGGACCGGATCCCGTCGCAGACCAGCTCGACGGTCTCTGCGGAATCGCGGAGTCGGCGGCGCGCCGTTCCCGTGGTATCGCTCATGGATTCAACAGGTCGCTGCGAGGGAAGCTCTGCCACACGACCGCCGCCACCCCATCACGCGCGGAGCCATGATCTCAGATCGTTGGACGCATGCGACCTGTCCAGGGGGCCCGGGGAGCGTCGGAGCGAGGATGTGGAGATGGAACAACGTTATCTGAGAACCGAGCGGCAGGAAACCCGGAAGACGGAGGGGGTCCCGAGATCGAATTCCCCGCCTACGGGGATTCATCTACCTTGCTTCATGCGCTTCCTCCACGTCGCCGACGTCCATCTCGACACCGCCTTCGCCGGCAGATCCGAGGCCGTGCGACGCAGACTCCGTGAAGCCTCCCGCGAGGCGTTCCGGCGGGCCGTCGACGTGGCGCTCCAGGAGCAGGTGGACGCCGTGCTCATCGCCGGTGATCTCTTCGATGGCGATCGCCTGTCGTTCGAGACGGAGCGCTTCCTCATGGAGCAGGTGGGACGACTCGGCGATCACGGCGTCACCGTCGTCTACGCCACGGGCAACCACGACCCTGGATCGGTCTCCGGTGGGCCCCGAGCGCTGCAATGGCCTCCCAACGTGGTCACGGCATCCGACGCGACGCCCAAGCGCATCACCATCACCGGCCGGGGTGGGGGAACCGCGGGTCACGTGAATGCCGTCGGACACGAGACGGCGCACGAGGAGCGTGACCTCTCCCGGCTGATGCCCAGACCCGAGGGAGAGGGACCCGAGGTGGGACTGCTCCACACACAGGTCCACGCGTCCGCGGGCTCGGAGCGCCACGGGTCGTACGCGCCGTCGGATCTCTCCTACCTCAGGCGCGCCGGATACGACTACTGGGCCCTGGGGCACGTGCACGTTCCCCAGGAGCTGTCTGCGGACCCGCCCATCTGGTACTCCGGCAGCCTCCAGGGGCGGAGTCACGGTGAGAGCGGCGAGCACGGCGCGCTGGTGGTGGATCTCACGGACCGGCACGCCCCCGAGGTGTCCTTCCGTCCCCTGGCTTCGGTGCGATGGGAGACGCTCCTCGTGGAACGCTTGGAGAACATCCGGTCGTTCGACGCCCTCGTCGGTCACGCGGCGGCCCTCTGGCGAGACACCCGAACCGCGGAGCCCGGCGCTCCGGGAACCGAGTGGATGGTTCGCCTGCAGCTCACGGGAGCCTGCCCGCTGTGGTCCGAGCTGCAGCGGGAGGAGGATCTGGAGACCCTGGCCGCGGAGCTCCGAGATCTTCTCGGCGTGCTGGACGTCATCGTCACCGCGGAGGCGGTCCACCCCGTCCTCGACCTCGACGAGCACAGGGCCCGAACGGACGTCCTGGGAGAGGCGCTCCGCCTCGCACAGCGGATCCGGAGCGGGAACGCCGCGCTTCCGGCGGTAGTCGCCGATGACCTGGCCGGCGTACCCGGTGCCTCGGAGGAGGCGGTGCGGGCTTACGTGCGAGATCTCCTGGACGATATCGACGGCGAGATCGCCGCCCGTCTCATCGAGGACTCCGGATCGCGCTCGTGAGGATCGAGCATCTCGAGGTCGAAGCGTTCGGCAGGCTCACCACGTTCGACGAGCATGAGGGTCCGCTCCCGTCCATGGTCGTGGTCCTGGGCCCCAACGAAGCCGGAAAGTCTACGGTCTTCGAGTTCCTGACGACCATGCTGTACGGTTTCTCTCCCGCGTCGCGGGATCTGAACCCGTTCGTGCCCTGGGGTAGCGACGAGGCCCGGGGTGCGCTCCACATGCGGCTCGCCGACGGCCGGTCCGCCACAGTGACGCGCCGGCTCCGTTCTCAGCCGGCGGCCCAGCTCGATGTCGAAGGACAGTTGTCGGATCTGAGGAACCATCCACTCCCCTGGGTCAGTCACGTGCCGCGCCGGGTCTTTCGACAGGTGTTCGCCATCACCCTCGGCGAGCTGGCGAGCCTGGACGAGGACACGTGGGCCCGCATCCAGGACCGCGTCGTGGGATCCATGGGTGCCTCGGATCTCCGTCCGGTGCGGGAAGTTGCGGCGGAGTTGGAGCGGGAAGCGGGGGAGCTGTGGCGCCCGAACCGGCGGGGCAACCAGAAGATCCGCGAAGCGCGGAACGAGCTTCGCGCCGTCAGGGCCCGGCGTCGTGAAGCGGTGCAGCGAGACCGGGACCTGCGGGCACGGGTCGAGGAGCTCCGACGCGCCAGCATGGTGCTCAAGGCCCGGCGGGAGCGCCGTGACGCCGATCAGGCCGTGCTGGACCGCGCCCAGCTGCTCCTTCCCGTTCGGGCCCAGCTCCAACGGATCGCGGCCCTGAGGCGGGACGCCGGCCCCGAGGAGTTGCTCCACGGCCTGCCCCGAGAGCCTCTCGTCCGATGGGAGGAGGCGCGCAGCCGGGTGCGTGCCCTGGAAGAGGAGCTGCGGGAAGCGCGGACCGAGCGGGAGGCGCCGCGGGCCAGGCAGGACGCGCTCACCGGGGGTACGGCCGCCGTCCTCTCCCTGAGTGAGGAGATCACGCGGTACGCATCGGCGGCGGCGCGCGCCTCGGCCGACCGCCAGCGTATCGAAGAGCTCAGGACAGAGATCGCGGCCATCGAGGAGAAGCTGGACCGGGTCTGCCACGACCTGGTGGGCCGCCCCTGGGCCTCGGCACCCCGCGACCGCCTGCTGGAACGTACGCCCGCCTCCATCCGTTCCGCCGTGGAGCGTCTGGAGCGCGGGAGGAGTCGCGTGGAGCGTACCGAAGCCGAGAGAGCTCCGGACGTGCCAGGATCCCCGGGACTCGCCCTGTCGGGGGTGGTGGCGGTTCTAGGCGTGGCTCTGGCGGCCTGGGGGCTCACCTCGCAGAGCGCCCTCCTCATGACTCTGGGCACCGTCACCGCCACTGCGGCCGCCGTGCTCATCTGGGTCCTCTCACGGACCCGTTCGGCGGGGGAAGCGGCGGTCGCCGAGTGGACGCGGCGCCGCGAGGAGGCGAACAGGGAGCGACAGGAGGCTCGGGCCATGTTCCAGGCCCTCGTCCAGGACCTGGAGCTCTCCGAGCATCATCGCCAGTACCCAGGCCGCGCGCTGGTGGATGCCCTCGAGCGCGTGCACGAGCTCGCGGACCAGCACCGTCTGAGGGCGAGGACCCTGGACGAGGCCGAGACCAGGGTGGAGGCGGCGGTCCGCGAAGGCCGGGCGCTGGCGGGCAGACTGTCCGTCGAAGTCGACCCGGCGACCGACCCGGAGTCGTTGGCTTCCGCGCTCTCCAGCGGCCTGCGCGAGGCGGAGCGGATCGAGCAGGCCGCGTCGGCGGCCGAGCGGGAGCTGGCCGGCCTGGATCGTACCATGGAGCGCATCGAGGTGGTCCTCGCGGATTCACGTGGGGTGGTGACCGAGCTCGAGGAAGCGGCTCGACGGTTCTCCGACGGCGCCGCCGAGGAGGGACTGGGAGAGGCCACCCGACGCTTGGCGGCGTGGGAGCGTGCGCGTCGACTGGAGGAGGAGCTGGAAGAGAGCCAGCCCGATCTCCAGCTCTTGCGGCAGCGCATCGAGGAGGCCGAGCGCCAGGGCGCACGGTGGCTTTCGGAAGACGACGACCTGGTCACCCGCCGCAACCGCGTACGCCAGCTCCAGGACCAGATCGAGGAGCTGGAGGGAACGACCAGCGCGCTGACGAAGGAGATCGAGCTGGCCCGAAGCCAGGAGACCGCGGACCGAGTGGACGGTGAAGCCGCCACGCTCCAGGCGACCATGCACGCGCTGGTCCGGGCCAGGGATCGGAAGTGGGTGCTGGCTCAACTCCTGCGCCAGGCCGATCGGACGTTCCGGGAAGAGCATCAGCCGGACCTGATGCGCCGGGCTGGGCGCCACCTGAGCCACCTCACCGATGGACGATACGACCGGATTCTCGTGGAGGAAGGCGACGAGCGGGATCTCTTCCGCATCGCGGGACCGGGGGTCGCCGGGCCCATAACGCTCAGCCATCCCGTATCCACCGGAACCCTCGAGCAGGCCTACCTCAGCCTCCGCCTGGCCATCGTGGACCACCTGGATCAGGGCACGGAGCCGCTCCCGTTGTTCATCGACGAAGTGTTCGTGAACTGGGATGCCGAGCGGCGACGGCGGGGCGTGGAGGTGGTGACCGGGCTCGCGGCGACGCGCCAGGTCTTCGTCTTCACATGTCACCCCTTCATGGCCGAAGAGCTGGCCTGCGCGGGAGCGCGCGTGGTTCGGCTGGAGCGCGGGTGACCCTCGGTCCTCAGCCGGTGCTCCACGTGGTGCGCGGCGGCCTGCCACCGGGTCCCGACACCCAGACCTTCGTGCTCGTGCACGGGTATGGAGCGTCGACGTTCACGTGGCGCCGCTGGGTACCCGAGCTGGAACGAAGGGGCCACGTCGTTCAGGTGGATCTCCTGGGCTGTGGAGCCTCGCCCGCGCCCCCGACCGGCCCGTACGACCCCGAGGGCCAGGCCGGCCTCCTCCTGGAGCGCCTCCGGAGCCTCCGGTTGACGGAGCATCCGGTCACCCTCGTCGGACACTCTCTCGGGGGCGGGATCTCCCTGTTCACCGCCCTGGAGCTCGAGCGCGCGGGGACGCCCCTGCGCCGCCTGGTGGTGGTCGCCGGTGCGGCCTACCCCCAGCCCATGCCGCCGTTCGTGACCCTGGCCCGATACCGGGCTCTGGCTCTGACGGCGCTCGAGGCCATTCCTAAAGACTTCCTGGTGCGGCAGATGCTCCGCTCCATCGTCTTCGATCCCTCGGTGGTGACGGACGAGCTGGTGCGGGGATACGCGGGTCCGCTGGCGCGCCCGGGCGTTCCGCAGGCCCTTCTCGAGACCGCGAGGCGGATCGAGCCCCCCGATCTCCCCGCCCTCACTCGCCGGTATCCCACCCTCGCCACGCCGACGCTCCTCCTCTGGGGACGGCACGACCGCGTGGTTCCCCCTTGGGTGGGGCACCGGTTGGCGCGCACGCTCCCGGCCGCCCGGCTCCATCTCCTCGATCGGTGCGGCCATCTCCCCCAGGACGAGCGGCCCGAGGCCGCGCTGGCAGCTCTAGCTGCGTTCCTGGACGCCTGAGGTCCGCACGTACCGCTTCCAGAGCTGACCCGCCGCCAGCGGAACCAGCGCCGCGCCTGCAGCCACCAACCAATCCGCCGGCGCCAGGGGCACCGTGCCCAGAGCTACCTGGAGCGTGGGAACGTACACCGCGGCGACCTGCAGGAGCAGCGCGAACACCAGAGCCGCCGACAACCACCGATTGGAGACCCTTTCCGCCCCGGGACCGACAGGACCGAACCGCCGGGCGTTCAGGGCGTGCGCCAGCTGTGCCAGGGCCAGCGTCATGAAGGCCATGGTGCCGGCGTAACCCGGTGCGGCGCCTTCCCGGGTCAACGCGAGGGCGAACACACCCAGCGTGGAAGCCGTCAGCAGGGCGGCGTACCCACCCAGCGTCGCCAGGAATCCCCGGGACAGGATGGGCGCGTCCGTCGGACGCGGCGGGCGCCGCATGACGTCGGGCTCGGCCGGCTCGGCGGAGAGCGCCAGAGCCGGGAACACGTCCGTGACCACGTTCAACCAGAGCAGCTGTAGAGGAAGGAGCGGGAGGGGGGCTCCGACGAGGGACGCACCGAGCACTACCCCCACCTCCGACAGGTTACAGCTGAACAGGTAGAAGACGAACTTCCGGATGTTGTCGAAGATGACCCGACCCTCCTCCACGGCCACACCCACCGTCTCGAGTCGGTCGTCGGCCAGGACGAGGTCCGCCACGCCCTTGGCCACGTCGGTTCCCCGCCCCCCCATGGCCACCCCGATGTCCGCGCGCTTGAGGGCCGGAGCATCGTTGACACCGTCACCCAGCATGCCCACGACCTCACCTCGCTCTCGGAGCGCCTCGACGAGCCTCAACTTGTCGTGCGGGCTGACCCGACCGAAAACGCTGGCCTCGGCAACCAGCGCGACCAGCTCGTCGTGCCCCATCCGTGACAGCTCCGCACCCTTCACCACCCGCCCCCCTTCCGGGAGCATGTCCAGGCGCCGGGCGATGGACCGGGCAGTGGCGGGCTGATCCCCCGTGATCATCAGGGTCCGCACCCCCGCGGATCGAAAGCGGGCGATGGTTTCCGCCACATGGGGAGCGGGAGGATCCATGAGTCCGATGAACCCGAGCAGGGTCAACCCCTCCAGCCCCTCGTCACGACCCGCTCGGGCCCTCGGCGCGTGACCCGAGGCCACCGCCAGCACGCGGAGGCCCTCCGCCGCGAGGCGCTCCTCGAGCTCGAATACTTCCCGGCGCGCAGACTCGTCCATCGGCTCACGGCCCTCCGGGCCCATACGGTCGACGCACAGAGGCATCACCCTGTCCGTGGCGCCTTTCACGAGGACCTCCACGGTATCCGGTTCGGGCCCCGCCCCGCCGTGGAAACTGGCCATCAGCATCCGCTCGCTGGAGAAGGGCATGCGCGCGACTTCCGGCGCCTGGTCGAGGAGCGCCGCGCGCTCCATTCCCATGGCGTCTCCCAGACGGAGGATGGCCACATCGGTGGGATCGCCGATGCCCCGCTGGACCCCATCCACCGACTCCAGGCGGGCTTCGTTGGCGAGCACGGCGGCGCGCACCAGCTCGTCCAGCCCCGCCACCTCCACCAGCTCCCCGGCGCGACCCTCCGGGCGCCCCCGAGCCCCTCCCTCCTCGGGAGAGAGGTCCACCCGTCCCCCGGCCGCGAGCACCGAAGTGACGGTCATCTTGCCCGTGGTCAGGGTCCCGGTCTTGTCGGCGCAGATCACCGTGGCGGACCCCAGGGCCTCCACGGCCGGCGGCCGCCTCACCAGGGCGTTGCGCCGTGCCATCCGCCACATCCCCACCGCCAGGGTGATGGTGGCGACCACCGGGAGTCCCTCCGGGACCGCTGCGATGGCCAGGGCGAGCCCCGTCTGAACCACCAGCCAGGGGTCCCTTCCTCCCACCAGCCCCACCAGGATGACCAGCGCGGCGACACCGAGCGTCAGCCACACCAGCCGCTTGCCCAATACGTCCAGACGCTGCTCGATGGGTGTGGGCGCGTGCTCGAGGGTGCTGACCAGGACCCCGATCTTCCCCAGCTCCGTGCTGGCCCCGGTGGCCACGACCACTGCCTCGCCCGCCCCCCTCGCCACGGTCGTGCCCTTGAACACCATGGACGTCCTGTCCCCCACGCCCGTCGGTCCGGCTGCCTCCTCCACCACCGGGTCGGTGCTCTTGCCCACCGGCTCCGACTCCCCGGTGAGCGCCGCCTCTTCCATCCTGAGCTCGTCCGCCCGCAGAAGCCGCGCGTCGGCGGGGACGGCGGCGCCTTCGGAAAGGACGATCACGTCGCCGGGCACCAGCTCGGAAGCCGCCACCTTCAGGCGATGGCCGTCCCTGAGCACCACCGCCTCGTCGACCTGGAGCTGCCGGAGGGCATCCACGGCCATGCGCGCCCGCCACTCGGTCCAGAACCCCACCGCGACGTTGATGGCCAGCACGACGCCGATGGCGGCCGCTTCGACGTGGTCGCCGATGAGCGCGGAGAGCGCGGTGGCGGCCACCAACAGCCAGACCACCACGCTCCGGAACTGGTGGCTGAACACGGCCCACGCCGATACGGGCCTGCGAACCGCCAGGACGTTGGCTCCGTAGCGGGCGAGGCGCTCGGTCGCCTCCTCCGCCGTCAGGCCCTCCCTGTCCGCTCCCTGCCGCCGGAGAACTTCGTCCGCAGAGAGCGCATGCCAGGCGTCAGCCTGCGCGTCCTCGGTGATGTTACCTGACCGCGGGTGGTCGCCGGGCCTCACCCCGTGTAGCGCAACCTGGCCCCCACCCCTTCCGCTTCCTCGTCGAGCCGCTCCGCGCTGTCATGGGAGAGCTCCTCCACCCCGGCGCCCTGCTCGAAGGCCGTCCCGACGAAGTGGTCGGCCAGGTCGGGGTGGCGCTCGCGAAAGCCTCGGGTGAGGAGCAGGGTGTCCACCCGCGCCCCGCGGAGCGCATCTTCGGTGTCCACCAGCCCCAGCGCGCCCTTGCCGCCCGATCGCGCCAGGTCCATGACGGTTCCGAGGAGCTCGCCCTGGAGGGCACGAGTCAGCTCGGATGCCGCCCCCTCCACCGTCTCCTTCACCTCCGCTTCGGTCATGGCGAGATGCATGGAGGGAACGACGACGAGCCGGTCGGACATATGCTCCAACTGGCCCGCCACTGCGGCCTCCCGCTCCGCGACCCCCCCCAACACCACGAGCCCGTCCTTGCCCGCCAGGTCCTCCACGACCTGGACGAGGCGAGCCTGCAGCTCGGTGGCGCTCTTCTCCAATGCGCGCTGGGCGGCGTCCGTGCCCGTCTCACCGTGCGTGCCGGTGTGCGTGGACGCCCGCTTGCTCATGCTGGACTCCCGGTAGTCGCCGATCTCCGCGTCGGCGAGGAGATCCGCGCGCTCCTCCAGCTCACCCTGATGGTAGGTGAAGACCCTGGCCTTCCGGCTGTCCACCAGGACCGCCACCACCATCCGATCCTGCTTGAGGGCGCGCACGTACGGTGCAGCGCGGAGCCCGCGCTCCCAGCGGACCAGGTGTGGCATGGGCACGGGGAGCTCCTCGGCGTAGACGAGCCCTCCCTCCGCCGCAAAGCCGACCCACCCCTTCGCCGGCAGGAAGGCTCCGTAGCGGCCAAGGCGCTCCTCCACCAACGCCTTCGCCCGGTCGAACGCATCCAACGTCTCCGGGCTCTCGGACTCGACACGGGCTCGCTCCCGCGCCAGCCCCTGCTCCAACTCCAGCGCCCAGGTCCGGCGCTGTGCGGGGTCCTTGCCGTCCCCGTCGACGTAGACGCTCAAGACGCTCTCGTCGCGGTGGCTTCGGTAGAGCTCGATCAACTGGTCTCGGTTCAGCATGGAGACACTCCCTCCGGAAGTGGCGCTAGGTGATGGTCAGTTGAAGCTGCGTCGCGGCGGCCGGCACTGGGGCCAGCTGGCGGGGGTCCCCGGCGGCGGGTCGCTGGGCAGAACGCGGGTATCGCTGGGCACCCGCTCCGGATCCTCCGAGGCCATGTAGGCCAGCATGGCCGCGAGCGTCGCGTTGTTCCTGAGATCCGCGAACACGATCTTGTCGAACGTGTCCAGGTTCGTATGCCACGTGTACTGGCGGTAATCGGGGTAGCTGGACTGGAGGCGGAAGCCGGGCGCGGGCACACAGATGAACGACATGTGGTCGCTCCCCCCCACCTCCGGCACCCCGGGGATGTCCAGCTCGATATGCTGGGTGATCTCACCCGGGATCTTGGAGAACCAGCGCGCGAAGTGGGGTCCGGCGCCCGTGAACCCCTGCATCCTTATGAAGTCGATGCGCCACGTGCCGTTGTCCTGGTTGAACGCCGCCTGAAGGCCGTCCACCACCGCCGGGTTGTCCGCGGCGAAGGCCGTGGACCCGATGAGCCCCTGCTCCTCACCACCCCAATGCCCCACGAGAATGGTGCGGCGAGGATTCGGGTAGGTCTCCCGGAGGATCCGCATGGCCTCGAGCATCATGACCGTGCCCGTGCCGTTGTCGGTGGCTCCGGACGCGCCGTCCCACGAGTCCAGGTGGGCGCTGAGCACCACGTACTCGTCGGGGAGCTCCGTTCCGGGAATCCGGCCCACCACGTTGAACGCCGGCACGTCCCCAAGGAACTCGGCTCTGGCGTCCACCCGAATGCGCGGCCCCTGGCCACGCTCCGCCATCCGTGCCACCAGTCCGTAGTCCTCACATGCCAGATGCAGACCCGGGATGGATCGAGAAGGAGCGCTGAAGATCTTGTCCGCGCCCCAGCCCTCGGACCACCGGCTGGTGACGAAGCCAAGCGCGCCTGCGGCCTCGATGCGCTGGACGTACTCCGGGCCGATGGCCCGAAGGGACTGCTGCCAGGCCGCCCGGCCACGGGCACGGGCGTCGCTCATCTCCTGGAATGCTTCCTCGGTGGCCCACTCCTCCCAGGACTCGTCGGGCCGACACGTGGGCTCGGGGAGGGAAATGGCCACCATGCGGCCTTCCACCCCGGGCAGCCACGCCTCGAACTCGGCGCTCGTAGAGAACCGGGGCATGAGCACGACCTCCGCCTCGACGGGTCCATCCGTGCCGGCGCTCCACGCCAACATCATCCCCTCGAGGGTACGGACACGAGG
>CAYGKI010000002.1:31436-35994 GCA_964350235.1 uncultured Gemmatimonadaceae bacterium
GCGAGGCGGTATCCAGATGCCGATGTCTTGCTGCCCCAGCCGATCCACGTGCCGTACTGCTGGCGCTCGGATTCGATGCCCCATTCCGTGTAGCGGTCCATGAGCCAATCCGCCGCTTCCTCGTAGGCCGGGGACCCCATGAGCCGAGGGCCGATGGAATCCACCAGCGCCTGGGCGAGATCGAAGACCTGCGAGCCCTCTCCCATGCCTTCGTCCCACATGGCCCGAATCACCGGATCGTCGGTGGGGAACATCTGACCCTCCGACGCGGTGGGCCACGCCGACAGCGCGGCCAGGAGGATCACCGTGAGCGAAGTCTTCGTGGTCATCTCATATCCTCTTCGGGCGGGACCATTGCTTGCCGCGCCGCACCAGGGGCGCGTGTCGAAATCTAGCAGGTCCCCGGAGGAGGGAAGCCCCGTCCCTCCGGAAGGTGACCAACGCGGAGCCGGGTGGAGGGACGCGGCCGCGGGTCAGTCGGCGGAGTCCTGGCTACCCTGCATGGTGCGGTAGAGCCATGCCCTGGCGGCGGACCAGTCCCGCTTCACCGTCGCCGGGGAGATCCCCAACGCCTCGGCGGTCTCGGCGACGGTCAATCCCGCGAAGAAAAGGCACTCCACGACGCAGCCCTGCCGCGCGTCCACGGCCTCGAGTCGCCTGAGCGCGTCCTCGAGGCTGAGGAGCTCGTCCAGGGCCTCGTCCGTCACCGCATCGCTTTCGTAAAGCGTGACATCCCGCTGTCCGCCGCCGCGCTTCTTCGCCGACTGCTTCTCGGCGTAGTTGATCAGCACCTGTCGCATGGCCCGCGCCGTGGTGGCGAAGAAGTGCCCACGGCTCTCGTACGACCCCGGGCCCGCCGAGACGAGCTTCAGGTACGCTTCGTGGACGAGCCCGGTGGTGTTGAGGGTGTCCGACCCACGCCAACCCCGGCGGCGAGCCTGCGCGATCTCCCGGAGCCGCGGATAAGCGACTTCGAACACCTCGTCCAGCGCTTCCGGACGTCCGTCGGTGGCCGCCTCCAGCAGGCGGGTGATGTCCGCTGCGTCGATCCCCTTGTCCATGCCTGACGATAGGGCCCGGTGAGCCCGCTGGCCATCCGCGGATGGCCAAGTCCGTCAGGCCCGGGGCGCCCTCGCCCCCGTCACGATTCGGTGATGTCGGCGGTCCAGGTCACCTCCACGGCACCTTCCAGGGACTTGGCCGTCGGACACTTGGACACATGCGTGGTGAGGGCACGGTCCACTTTGTCCCTGGGGGCCCCGGGGGGCAGCCGCAGCGTGTAGTGCACGTGGATCCGCGTCAGGACGACGATCTTGTCCACGAGCTCGTTGACACCTTCCGCCCGTGCGTCGATGGCATCGGGCGCCATGGGAATCCCGCGCACTTCCAGTGCGCCATTGAGAGTCCCGAGTAGTCAGCCGGCGGCGGCGGCGACCAGGTAATCGACGGGGAGCGGCAAATCGGGCTCGGCATCGAGTCCATAGGCCTCTTTCACCGGGCCGTGGACTCCGAACTCCACGCGGGTGCCGTCGTGAAGCGTCGCGCGTCGGTGGACGCCGGCGACCTTCTCGACACGGGAGCGCGAAACGTACACGGGCTCGCTCATGTTCCCTCCATGATGTGGCTCAGGTGCTGTCCAAGGATCCAACGATAACAGGAACCCGTGCCGCTCACTCCTCCCTGGCACGGTACCCTGGACAGCGCAGCACGGGCAGGGGCGGGTACTTCCGAAAGCGTGGATCCTCACGGGAACGCTCGCACAGGTGGAAGGTGGAGCCTCGCCGATTCTGGATCACACGGTGGTGGGCGCAGGTGGCGCAGAGGCCAGGGTGTGGACCGGCCACCCCGCCCGGGCGGGTGATGCTCACCGCCGGATCCCGAGGAAGCCCACCTGGCGGCCCGCGTCGCCTCCACGGTGCGAGAAGAAGCGCCCTCCGGCCTCGCAAAGCGTGCAGTGGCCCGACACGGTGACGTTGGAGGCCACGGCGCCGGAAGCCACGGCCCGTCGGGCCAACACGGCCTTCAGGTCGATGGGTGTCGGCGCCTCGGGGCGCGGTAGCCCCACGGCCTCGAAGACCTCGCCACCCACCTCGTAGCAGGTGCCGCATATGGACGGCCCCAGATGTATGCGGAGGGAAGCGACGGTCCCACCCTGCCCGGCCACGGCGGTGAGGCCTTCCTCGAGGATGCCTGCGGCACAGCCCCGCCATCCCGCGTGGACCATGGCCACCCTCTTCCGCTCCGGATCCACGATGAAGACCGGAACGCAGTCCGCCACCGACACGGTGAGGAGGAGTCCCGGGATCTCGGTGAGATGCCCGTCACAGGAAGGCGCGAGCACCAGGCCCTCTTCCGCCGGGCCTTCGTGTCGCCTCACCAGAGCCTCGTGCACCTGGGAGGCGTGAACCACCGAAGGAACCCCGGCCCACGCCGACAGTCGCGCCCACCGGTCCGAAGCGCCCGGAGCCGCCGGAAAGAGCCGGAGGTCGAACGGGCCCCCGTCACGCGGGCCCCGACGCGTGGTCGTTCCCTGGACCAGCCAGGGGTACCGCTCGGCCCACTCGACGAGCGTTGCCGCCGCGAAGTCCTCTTCGAGGCGCTCGCGAACGCGCCGCACGCCCTCGGGGAGGGTCGGCCTGCGTGGCGGAACGGAGTCGGAATGGCGGAGCATGGCGATGGACGGCGGTCACCGGAGTCGAGTGCGAAGCCCAAGGTAACGCCAATCCTGGGACGCGGGCCCCGGGTGCCGCCCGCGGCGGGATGGGAATAAACCCTCGAATGCGCGGAAGGTTTGCGGTACCTTTGTCCGATACCCGGCACCTGCCTTTCTACGCCGACCCTCACGGGTCGCACCGAGCCGACCCGAGGGTCGCATCAGGACGATGGACGACACGCTTTTCGACAGCTTGAACGCCGCGTACGCGCAGGCGATGTACGAGCAGTTCGCCCGCAACCCCGACGCCGTCCCCTCCGAGTGGCGCAGCCTCTTCGCCGACGGTGGCGCCCAGGCACTCGCCGAAGGGCTCATCCGGCCCGACCAGCTGAATGGTCACCGGGCCGGCGCCGTGGAGGCCACCCCGTTCCCGGCGAGGGTCACTCCGGAACAGACCCGGGCCGATCGGGCGGCCATCTCGGACGAGGCCGCGGAAATGCTCCGCGCGACCCTTCCGGCCATCTCCCGCGCTACGGCGCTGGTTCAGGCCTTCAGGGATCACGGGCACCAGCTCGCCCGCGTCGACCCGCTCGGCTCCGAGCCTCCTGGACATCCCCAGCTTTCCCCGGCCTTCTTCGGCACCTCCATGGAGGAGCTGGCCGAGCTTCCGGCTTCGCTGATCCTGGATGATGCCGAAGAGGGAATGTCGGTGGCGGACGCGCTGCGCGGGTTGAGCGAGATCTACGCAGGCTCCATCGGATACGAGTTCGAGCATCTGGACGATCACGTGAAGGTGTCCTGGCTCTGGAAGCAGGTCGAAGCCGGCGCCCACACGGGAACGTTGTCCGCGGAGGAGAAGAAGGAGCTGCTGGAGCGGCTCTCCCAGGTGGAAGGTCTGGAGCAGTTCCTCCATCGCGCCTACCTGGGTCAGAAGCGTTTCTCCGTCGAGGGGAACGACACGCTCATCCCCATGCTGGATCTGGCCATTCGGCTGGCGGCGCGGAACGGGGGGCGCGAGGTGGTCATCGGTGCGGCGCACCGGGGACGCCTCAACATTCTCACCCACACCGTCGGTGTGTCCTACGGGGAGCTGCTGGCCGAGTTCGAGGGGCCCTCGTACAAGGGCGGGCAACTCGACGTGGGCGGCACCGGCGACGTGAAGTACCACCACGGAGGTCGGGGCCGGCGGGTCTTCAGCGAGGGCGAGGAGATCGACGTGTCCCTGGCCCCGAACCCGAGCCATCTGGAGTTCGTGAACCCGGTGGTCATCGGCATGGCCCGATCACACCAGTTCGACAGCCCTTCCGGTGACGCGCGACTGGACACCGATGCCGTCGTGCCCGTGCTCATGCACGGCGACGCGGCCTTCGCCGCCGAAGGCGTCGTGGCCGAGACGCTCAACATGGCGCGGCTCAACGGCTACGACGTCGGCGGAACGGTGCACGTCATCGTGAACAACAAGGTCGGCTTCACCACCGACCCGGGGGACGCCCGCTCCACCCACTACGCCAGCGATCTGGCGAAGGGGTACGGGATTCCCATCGTACACGTGAACGCCGACGATCCCGAGGCGTGTCTGGCCGCCATGCGGCTGGCCATGGCGTACCGTAAGGAGTTCGGGGACGACTTCGTCATCGACCTGGTTGGGTACCGGCGGTACGGGCACAACGAGGGTGACGAGCCGGCATACACCCAGCCCGTGCTGTACCGGAAGATCGCCGAGCACCCGACGGTGCGGGCGCTCTACGCCGAGCAGCTCGTGTCCGAGGGCATGGTCACGGAAGCGGACGTGTCGGCGCTCCAGGAGGAAGTCTCCAACACGCTGCGGAGCGCGCAGGACAGCGTTCGGGAGCGGCTGGCCGCGGTGAGCGAGGGCGCGTCCGAGGTGGGTGAGGGCGCCGACCG
>CAYGKI010000003.1:0-11430 GCA_964350235.1 uncultured Gemmatimonadaceae bacterium
CAACCTGGGGATGTTCGGCATCCACGAGTTCACCGCCATCATCAACCCGCCGGAAGCCGGTATCCTGGCCGTGGGTGGTGTGGAGGAGACCGCGGTTGTGGTGGACGGCGAGGTGGTGGTGAGGCCGCGCATGAAAGTCACCATGAGCTGCGACCATCGCGTCATCGACGGCGCCCAGGGCTCCCGGTACCTGCAGACGTTGAAGGCCATGCTGGAGGAGCCGGCGGCCATCCTGGTCTAGGGGCGGGACCGCCCCGACAGGTCCGGGGATCTTCTCTGGCGGCGCATGCCGCACGACCCGTACGTTGACGGAGCCACATGTTTCCGGCGTAGGAGGTCGTAGCCATGAAGACGCGCGCCCTGGTTTTCGTCTGCTCCACCGCATTGCCCCTGATCGTGTCGGGGTGCGCCGGGTCCGGCGCGCCCCAGGCGGCTCCCGAGCCCGCCGCGACACCCAGCGTCACCGAGACCTCGGCCTTGATGCTCCGCCACTTCGATCGGGCGCGCGTGCTCAGCTCGGCGGCCATCTTCGGTCGGGTCGAGGCGGCGCACGACGCAGCCGCGGCCATGCGGAACGAGGAGGCTCCGTCCACGGCTCGGGCGCGCGATCAGTACGGTGCCTTCCTGGATGCCGTCGCGCGCGTCGAGGATGCCGAGGATCGCGCCTCCCTGGCCAGAGCGGTGGCCGACCTGACGGGAGGGTGCGGTGATTGCCATCTGGCCAGCGGTCTCGGTCCCAGCTTCCAGATCGGGAGGATCGACGACCCGCGGACGCCTCGCGACCATCTGCGCGTGCTGGCCTGGGGATCTTCCCGGATGTGGGAGTCGCTGGTGGCGCAGTCGGACCTGGCCTGGCGTGCGGGTGCGCGGGCCCTTTCGGGCCAGCCCCTCCGGGAGGAGCTGTACGTGGACCGGATGGCGGACCCGAACGAAGGACGCCGGTTGGGGGCGCGGTTGCATGAGCTCGGCGTGGCGGCTCTGTCGACGAACTCGCACCAGGACCGGGTGCGGCTCCTCGGCGATGTGTGGGCTACGTGCTCGGGGTGCCACGCGTTGATCGGCTTGGCGGAGTAGGCGGGGGCGCCGGCCCCCTGCCCGGACCGCGGGCGGGGGTTTTCGCTCAGCCCAGCCTCTTCTCGAACAGCCGCCATCTTCGGTAGGCCTCCAGGCCCATGGCTTCCAGCGGCGCGACGATGGCTTCGTTGTCCTCCAGGAGCCACGACGCCTCGGCTCCCTCCGCGCCCATGTCCAGCGCGCGTCTGGCGGCCTCGTGGGCGAAAAGGGGGAACAGGCCCCGATTGCGGTAGTCGCTCTTGAGGCCCAGCAGCACGACCCGTCCCCGGAGCACCTTCTTCGCGCCCGTGACCAGGCGCACGATGTTCCAGGGCCACAAGCGACCGGACGGCATGCGTCGAAGAACCTGGTTCACGTCGTGGGCGATCATCATGAAGCCCACCACCTCACCATCGACTTCGGCCACGAAAGAGAAGTCCTCGGCCAGGACCGCCTTGAGGTCCTTGGCGGTGTGCCAGAACTCCTCCCACCCCGGCGGCGTGAAGCCCCAGTTTCCGGACCAGGCCTCCGTATAGAGTTGGAGGACCCTGCGCGCCTCGTCCTCGAGGGTCTTCACGTTCAGCTCGCGAAAGGTGATGCCGCTCTTGCGACGGGTCCGCTCCGCCAGGCGCGCCACTCGATCCGGAACCGCGAGACGATCGCCGGCGGGGATCCAGTACCCGAGGAGGTCCTTGGCCTTCGCGTATCCGTCTCCCTCCAGGAGCGTTCCGTAGTAAGGGGGATTCCACGGCGTCATGATCACGGGCGGGTGTTCGAACCCGTCCACCAGGAGCCCCGACTCGTGATTCATGGAAGGGCTCACCGGTCCCCTTGAGGTCTCGAGCCCGCGGTGGCGCAGCCACGACTCCGCCGCATCCAGAAGGGCGCGGGCCGCTTCGGGGTCGTTCTCGCACTCGAAGAATCCGAAGAACCCGGTCCGATCGCCGTGGTGCTCGTTGTGCCACCGGTTCTCCACGGCGGCCACGCGACCCACGGGTCGTCCGTCCCGGTACCCGATGAAGAGGGCGCGCTCGGCGTTCCGGTAGAACGGATTCCGCTTCTCGTCCAGGAGGTCCTTCACCACGGCCCGGAGCGGAGGAATCCAGGGGGTTCCCCGGCCCGCCTGGACCTTCCAGGCCACGTCCACGAACCGAGCGACGTCGCCCCGACCCTGCGCCTGTTCCACCCTCACCATCTCAGTCTCCCCTCATAGCGCGTGTTCGCGGGACTCAACCCGCGTCCTTCCCGGCCACCCACTCCACCGCCCGGACGTGCTGCTCCGGCGCGGCCCTCACCCATGCCCGGAAGGCCCGTACGGCCGTCTCGCTGGGCGTGGGAAGCTCGTCCCAGAAGCGGTCCAGATCACGGTAATCCCCGGCCCGGGCCGCGCCGTGCCGCTCCGCGTCCCACGCGTTCAGGCTCTGCTCGTACTGACCTCGGGTGGGCACCGCGAGAACGGGCTTCCCGAGGTAGAACGCCTCACAGAGCGATTCGAAGCCGGCCGACCCGACGAAGGCCCGGCATCGTCCCAGGTCCCTCAGGAACTCCGTCTGGCTGAGGTCACGGACGTCGAAGCCACCTGGCGGCGGAGCCGAGAGAGCGCCCGCCCCGCCCTCCAGGTAACATCGCACACGGATGTCGGGACGGCCCCGGTGCCAGTCGGCGAGCATGTCTCCGTAACCCGGGTTGAGGGCGTACGCGAGAAGGAATCCGTCGTCGCCGGACTCCATGCCGTCCAGGCCTTCACGGAGAAGGGGCGGGACCACCACCAGGCGCTCCGCGGGTACCGGCTCCCGGGGCACGAACGAGAGGGCGAGCCGGAGGCGCGAGCGCGTGGAGGTGGCTCGGGTCCAACCGAGGACCGAGCTCTGCGTCCACCCGCCGCCCGGAAGGGGGTGCAGGTCGGGATGAAGGAAGACGTAGTTGTGGGCCACGGACAGGAACGGCACCCGCCCGCCGTGCAGAACCCGGGAGAGCGCCGCCACGATGTCCAGGAAGTTCACCACCACGTCCAGGTTCGCCGAGTCGTCGTGGATGCGGCGGGCGGCGCGCAGGAAAGACGGGAATCTGCGGAGAACGTCCGCGGCGGTGGCAAGTGGAGACGCCCCCACGCGCTGGCTGTCCGGCACCTGTACGGGCGCGTCGAAGCTCTCCACCTCGGCGTCGATACCGTCCGTGAAATAGGACGGCACCCCCCGGAACGGGCTGGCGCCCACCCAGACCCGTTCCACCGTGTGTCCGGCGTCCTTCAGGAAGCGCGCGAGGGCCAATGCCTGGGTCATGTGCCCCCGACCCTCGCCCTGGACCACGAAACCCACCCGGAGGGACCTCACCGGACATCACCTCCCGTCACTTTACCCTCCATGTCGCCGGCTCTACCTTCGTAGACTCCGTTTCCCTTCGAACCCTTCGGGGCATCCCGCCCCTTCCAGAGAGAGAGGAACCCGCGTGGCTGGCAACAACGGCGAGCGTTTCGACCTGATCGTGATCGGCGGTGGCCCCGGCGGCTACGTCGCGGCCATCCGCGCTTCCCAGCTCGGCCTCAAGGTCGCGTGCGTGGAGGACCGGCACCTGGGCGGGGTCTGCCTGAACATCGGATGCATCCCCACCAAGGCGATGCTCACCAGCGCGCTGCTGGTCAACGAGATGAAGGAAGGTGAGCGGCACGGAATCGTCGCGAAGGATCTGACGTTCGACCTCGGCCCCGCTCAGGAGCGGAGCCGCCGGGTGGCCGACCAGATGCGGAACGGCATCGGGATGCTCTTCAAGAAGAACAAGGTGACCCATCTCGAGGGGTTCGGTCGCCTGAAGGGCAAAGGGAAGGTCGAAGTGGAGGGGTCCGACGGCAAGCGGTCCTCCTACGAGGCGGACAACGTAATCATCGCCACCGGCTCCAGGCCCCGTGATCTGCCGGTGCTGAAGATCGACGAGGAGCGGATCTGGTCCTCCACCGGCGCGCTGATGCAGAAAGAGGCGCCCGGGTCCCTCTTCATCGTGGGCGCCGGCGCCATCGGCATGGAGTTCGCGGACGTGTACGCCTCCTACGGGACCAAGGTCACCATCGTGGAGGCCCTCGACCGCATCCTCCCCCTGGAGGACGCCGAGGTGTCCAAGTTCATGGAGCGCACCTACAAGAAGCGCGGCATCGACATCCACACCGGCGCCCGCTTCCAGAAGGCCGACGTGAAGGCCGACGGCGTCACCGTGACCTTCACCAACGCCAAGGGTGAGGATCAGACCGTGGACGTGGACTACGTCCTCTCCGCGGTGGGCCGAGTGCCCAACTCCCAGGACCTGGGCCTCGAGTCCGCCGGCGTGAAGGTGGACGACCGCGGATTCATCGTCGTCGACGCGCATCTCCAGACCAACGTGAAGGGCGTGTACGCCGTGGGCGACGTGGCTGGACACCAGCTCCTGGCGCACAAGGCCAGCCACGAGGGCATCGTCTGCGTGGAGCACATCGCCGGTCAGGGCCATGGCACGGTGGACTACGACAACGTGCCCAACTGCACCTACTGCCACCCCGAGGTGGCGTCCGTTGGGCTCACGGAGGCGCAGGCCAAGGAGCAGGGCTACGACATCGAGGTGGGCAAGTTCCCCTGGGTGGGGATCGGTCGCGCCGTGGCGTCCGGGCACGCCGAGGGCTTCATCAAGGTGCTCCGCGACAAGAAGTACTCGGAGATCCTCGGCGCCCACATCGTCGGTCCGCACGCCACGGAGCTCATCGCCGAGTTCGTCATCGGCCGTCACCTGGAGTCCACCGTCGAGGAGCTGGAGAAGGCCATGCACCCTCACCCCACGCTGTCCGAAGGCGTGGCCGAGGGCGCGCTCGCCGCGTTGGGCCGGCCCATCCACATCTAGAGGACCCGTACCACGCCGATGCGAGAATCCGATAGCCTGGTGGACGCCTCCGACATCGACCAACCGGCGCCGCGCGATTGGACGCCCGGTCAGGGCGAGGCGCTGGGTCTATGGATCGCGTTGGCTCGTTGCTACGCGAGCTTCGCGAAGGCCGTGTCCTGCAAGATCCATGAGTACGGGCTTACCACGCCGCAGTTCGGCGTGCTCGAGGCGCTGTACCATCTGGGGCCTCTCTCACTGGGCGAGTTGGCGGACAAGCTGCTGGTGACGGGTGGCAACGTCACGTACGTGATGGACCGCCTGGAGCATCAAGGGCTCGTCTACCGGGACAGATCGGAAGACGATCGGCGGGTCATCCAGGCCAAGCTCACCGCCGAGGGCCGGAGCCTAGTGGAGGGCGTGTTCCAGGGGCATGCCGAGTTCATCGAGCATCTCACCCGGCACGTGGACTCGGACGAGCGCCGCGAGCTCCGCGGACTGCTCCGTAAGCTCGGCCGGGGCGTGGCGCGAGAGGACCTCTAGGGCCGCGCGGCGGAGCGGGCCCTCAGGCGGGGAGCGGCTCCGGCCGGTCCGATCCCAACTCGATACCCCGGATGCTGAGCACCCGGACGAGCGCCTCTCCGATCTTGTTGTTCGGGGTGGAAGCGCCCGCGGTGAGCCCGAGCTCGAAGGGGCCGTCGGGAAGCCACGACGTCTCGACCAGCTCCTCTGCCGACGGGTCGAGCACCGGCTTGTGGCGGATGGTCCCCGCCTCCACGTCGATGCAGGCCGCATCCTCCACGTGGAAGGTGCGTGTGTGCTGCCTGCAGAGATGGTTGGTGTTGGAGGAATTGTATCCCCCGATGACCAGCATGATGTCCGGCGGGTCCTGCATCATCTCGGCGACGGCGTCCTGACGCTCCTGCGTGGCGGAGCAGATGGTGCCGAAGGAGCGGAAATGTCCGGCGGCGTGCTCTTCGCCGAAGCGTTCCACCATGGCCTCGTGCACCTTCATCCCGATGGCCAGGGACTCCTTGGCCAGCATGGTGGTCTGGTTGGCCACGCCCACCTTGGCCAGGTCCACCTCCGGATCGAACCCGGGGGACGCCTTCTTCGCGAAGTGGTCCATGAAGGCCTCGCGGGTAAGGTGGCCGGGTCGCGCGGCGATGTAGTCGAAGACCAGGCTCGCTTCGTCCATGTCGCGGACGATGATGTACTTGCCCCCGGGGTGCTTGTTGACCTGGGACGCCGTGGCTCTGGACTCCTCGTGGGTGTACTTACCGTGGATGAGCGCCGTGAAGCCGTCCTTGGCGTAGCTCTCCACGCGCTTCCAGACGTGGAGCACGGAGCCGCAAGTGGTGTCCACCAGGATGCACCCCATGTCACGCAGGGTCTCGAAGTCGTGTAGCGTGACACCGAACGCGGGCATGATGACCACGTCGTCCGAGCCGATGTGGGAGAAGTCGAACGTGCCGACTTCGTCGGGATAGATGAAGTGGATCCCCATGTCGGTCATCCGCTGGTTCACGTGCGGATTGTGGATGATCTCGCCCACGAGGAAGATCCGCTTGTCCGGAAACTTGTGGACCGTCTCGTACGCGTAGTCCACCGCCCGGTCCACGCCGTAGCAGAAGCCGAACTCCTGAGCCAATCGCACGGTGACGTCGCCGAACTCGTCCCGGTACCCCCGAGCGCGGATCCGCTCGACGAGGCCGGATTGGTATTCCGCGTCGATGAGGGGGCGGAGCTCCTTCTTGAGTCCGAAGCCCTTGCGGAAGTAGGTCTGCTCCATGCTGATCTCGGGTCGCTGCGGGAGTGTTGTGTGGATCGGCCTTACCCCAACCGGGCGCCGCCGGTCCGAAGGGAAAGGTGACGGCGCGACGAGAGGGCTTCAAGGCACGAGGATCCCCGCCGCCGACCGGCCGGCTCAGGAACCCCCCATCGCCCGTCCGGTAGGAGGCTTCATGAACCTCTTCGGCCGTCTGTTCCTGCTTTTCGTCCTCGTTCCCATCCTCGAGCTGGCGCTTCTCATCCAGATGGGACGGATCGTGGGTCTGCTGCCCACCGTGGGACTGGTTCTGCTCACGGGCGCGGCGGGTGCCTGGCTGGCCCGCAGCGAAGGCGTGCGGGTGCTGTTCCGGTTCCAGACGGAGCTGGCCGGGGGACAGCTTCCGGGTCAGGCCCTGTTCGACGGGCTGTGCGTGCTGGTGGGCGGCGCGTTCCTCCTGACACCCGGCATCCTCACGGATTTCGTCGGATTCGCGCTCCTTCTGCCCTTCAGCCGGCGCTGGATCCAGCGTCGGATGCGGCGGAGCCTGGAGCGCCAGATCGAGCTGGGCACCGTTCGCGTGGTCGGATTCGGAGGCGGCCAGGGCTTCGGTCCTGGCTTCGGGGGCTTCGGAGGCACGCCATCTTCCCACGGCCGCGGGGAACCGGATCCGTTCCCGGGGGATCTGGACCCGTCCAAGGGGATCGAGGTGCCGCCGGACGAGCGATGAACGGGAGCCGGCCCTGCTCCGGCCGCCGTGCCGGAACGGACACCCGGGCGACCCTTTCCGCCGTGGACCCGCGCCGAATCCGCACGTAGCTTCCGGCCATGAAACACGACATCTCTTTTCTGGAGCGCCTGCTGGACGCGCCGGGCCCCTCGGGGTTCGAAGTCCGGGCCGCACGGGTCTGGCGGCAGGAGGCCGAGACGTTCGCCCGCGACGTCAGCGTGGACGTGAGCGGGAACTCCTACGCCACCGTCTACGGATCCGGCGACACACGGGTCATGCTCGCGGGACACATCGACGAGATCGGCCTCCAGGTCACCCACGTGGACAAAGACGGGTATCTGTACGTGGATGCCATCGGAGGCTGGGACCCCCAGGTCCTGGTCGGGCAGAGGGTGACCATCCTGTCGAAAGGCGGCGACGTCACCGGGGTGGTGGGCAAGAAGGCCATTCACCTCATGAGCCCCGAGGACCGGAATCAGGCGTCCAAGGTGAAGAACCTCTGGGTGGATATCGGTGCCGGGTCCCGGGACGAGGTGGTGGAGGCGGGCGTCCGGGTGGGCGATCCCATGGTCATCGCCCAGCCCATGGCCCGATTGGCCGGAGACCGGATCGCCAGCCGCGCCATCGACAACCGAATCGGCGCCTTCGTGGTGCTGGAGGCGCTCCGGAAGCTCTCCGAAGCGCCGCCCCACGCCACCACCACCGCGGTGGCCACGGTGCAGGAGGAGATCGGGCACTCCGGTGGAGGGGCCCGCACCAGCGCGTACGCGCTCGAGCCCCATCTGGCTCTGGTGGTCGACGTCACGTTCAGCACCGACGTGCCGGACGTGGAGAAGAAGGAGCTCGGCGAGCACGAGCTGGGCGGCGGACCCGTGCTCAGCCGAGGCTCGGCGTCGCACAACGAGGTCTTCGAAGCGCTGGCGGCCACCGCTGAGGAGGAGGGAATCTCCTTCACCATCCAAGCCTCCCCATCGGCCACCCGGACGGACGCGGACGGCATCCACCTGACCCGGCGCGGTGTCCCCACGGGTCTCATCTCCATCCCCAACCGCTACATGCACTCCCCGAACGAGATCGTCAGCGTGGACGACCTCTTCAAGGCCGCCGACCTCATCGCCGCGTTCGTACGGCGGATCGGCGCCGACACGGACTTCACCCCTCGGTGACGCACCGCCGGAGGAGGCCGCCCCCACGGAGGCTCCCGCGACCCCGGGTGCCCCGCATTGACGGCCATACCGGCTCCGTCTACCCTTCGGACCCCTGAGACCGGGGCCGCGGAGCGCTCTCGTTCGGAGAGACGCCGGCACTCGGGGCAATGCGGCACCAGCAGGAAGCCCAACCGGGACCGCGCCGGCATGGGTGGTACATTCTGACGGAAGCAACCGATGGTCGAGGCAGGAAAGCTGGTCAAAGAGCTGCAGGAGATGCGGGACGACGGACACTTGTCCGACGCGCTGCTGCGGTACGCGGTGCGCTCCATCGCCAAGGCGGACGAGCGGTACAGCTGGGTCGGGGTCTACCTCCTCAAAGAGGAGGAGCAGGAGCTCTGGCTCCACAACTACGTGGGTGAGCCCACCGAGCACGCCAAGATCCCGGTTGGGACGGGCGTATGCGGAAGGGCCATCGCCGAGCGCACGAACCTGAACATCCCGGACGTCAGCGTGGAGGAGGGGTACCTGGCGTGCTCCCCCGACGTGCAGAGCGAGCTGGTCGTGCTCATCCGGGCGGGAGATGACATCTTCGGACAGATCGACGTCGATTCCGAGGAGGCTGCCGCCTTCACGGAGGATGACGAGATCGCCCTCATCGGCGTGGCGGACAAGCTCGCCGAGCAGCTCGCGGCGGAGCGGCGCTCCTGACCGAACGTTCGGCCGCCGGGCGGATCGCGCCCGGCCTCCGCGCGCTCAATGCCGGGAATCGGGACTCGTTCACGTTGGACGGGACCCGGACCTACCTGGTGGGAGAGCGGCGGGTCGCCGTCATCGACCCGGGCCCGGACGTGCGCGAGCATGTCCGGGCCTTGGCGTTGGCGGTCGAGGCGGCGTCGGAGGTTCGGGTGGTCCTCACCCATGGACACGCCGACCACGCAGCGGCGGCGCGACCGCTTGCGGAGATGGTGGGCGCGGAGATCGTGGGCCCGGATCTCCCCGAGGTGGACCGCGTGCTGTCCCACGGTGACATCGTGGAGACCGACCGCGGGGCCCTCCGGGCCGTTCACACACCTGGGCACACGCCCGAGCACCTGTGCTTTCACTGGCTTCCCGCCAGGGCGCTGTTCGCCGGGGATCTGCTTCTCGGCGAAGGGGACACCACCTGGGTCGCCGAGTACCGAGGGTGCATGACCGACTACCTGGCCTCCCTGAACGACCTCCGGAGCCTGGAGCTCGACGTCATCTATCCCGCACACGGTCCGCCGCTGGAGGACCCCGACGACGCCCTCACCCGATTCGAGGAGCACAAGCGCGTGCGGATCCGGCAGGTGGAAGAAGCCCTGGAGGCGCTGCCCGGGGCCGACGTCGAGGCCCTCCTCGACCATGTATACGGAGACACCATCCCACCGGGTCTTCGTGCAGCAGCAGCCCGGAGCCTCGGCGCGCTGGTCGACTACGTGCGCGGCGTCCGGCCGTCGTGAGGTCGGGGGTGCACTCCCGGCCGGCGTCGGGGTATGGACGAGGATGAGCGCTCCCCTGGACTCTGCGCTGACCTCGCGCCTCCGTAGCGTCGTGGGCCCGGATCACGTGATCACGGACCCCGACCGTCTCTTCGTATACGAGTCCGACGGGCTCACCCAGTATCGGGTGGCCCCCAGAGCGGTGGTGCTTCCGGCGACCACGGAGGAGCTGGCCGGTGTGGTGCGTGTGCTCCACGGTGATGGCGTGCCGGTGGTGCCACGCGGCGCGGGGACGGGGCTCTCGGGAGGTGCGCTGCCCACCGCCGACGGGGTCGTGGTGGGGACGGCCCGCATGAGCCGCATCCTGTCCATCGATGCGGAGAGCCGTCTGGCCCGGGTCCAGCCTGGGGTGGTCAATGGACGGCTGACGGAGGCCACCCGGCCCCACGGGCTCTATTACGCGCCCGACCCCTCGTCGCAGAGCACCTGCACCCTGGGCGGGAACGTGGCCGAGAACTCGGGTGGGCCCCACTGCCTCAAGTACGGCGTCACCGGGCGGTACGTCACGGGATTGACGGTCGTCCTGTCGGACGGGGAGGTGGTGGAGCTGGGCGGGGCGGGGCGGTCCCCCGACGGCGCCCTCGACCTGGTGGGGCTCTTCGTCGGATCGGAAGGGTGCTTCGGGATCGCCGCGGAGATCGAGGTCCAGCTTCTCCCGATCACCGAGGGAGTACGGACCCTTCTGGGGATCTTCGACTCCATGGAGGACGCCGGCCGGGCCGTGACCGCCATCATCGCCCAGGGGATGATCCCGGCGGCCCTGGAGATCGTGGACGCCGCCACCATCCGGGCAGTGGAGGCGAGCGTGTACGCGGCAGGCTATCCCAAGGATGCCGGCGCGGCGTTGGTGGTGGAGTTCGACGGCACGGAGGAGGGGCTCGACGAGGACGCGGCTCGTGCGGAGGCGTGCTGTCGGGAGGCCGGGGCGCGTGACGTCCAGAGGGCGACGGACGAAGAGCATCGCGCCGCGCTCTGGAAGGGTCGGAAGAAAGCGTTCGGTGCCATGGGTCGCATCGCGCCGGATCTTCTGGTGCAGGACGCGACGGTGCCGCGCACCCGGCTGCCGGAGGTGTTGGCCGGTGTCTCGGAGATCGGGCGTCGCTACGGCCTGGAGATCGCCCACGTCTCCCACGCCGGTGACGGGAATCTCCATCCGAACATCATCTTCGACCGCAAGGACCCGGCCGAGGTCGCCAGGGTCGAGGCTGCTTCGAAGGAGATCATGGCCCTTTGCGTGGCGGCAGGAGGGACCATCACCGGCGAGCACGGCGTCGGGGTGGACAAGCGGCAGTATATGGAGCTGGTGCACGGTCCCGGCGAGCTCGACGCCATGCGTGCCATGAGGGCGGCCTTCGACCCGAAGGGCCT
>CAYGKI010000003.1:11440-14166 GCA_964350235.1 uncultured Gemmatimonadaceae bacterium
GCAAGGTGCTCCCGGACGCCGCCTCGGGGAACGGACACGAGTCCGCGAGCTCCGGAGAGGCACCCGCGGGAGCGCGTCGGTGAGCGACGTCACGCGGATCGTGCCCACCGGATCGCTGGGGGATCCCGCCGAGGTCGCCCTCGGGGACGGCGTGGCCGTGGAGGCCGTCGTGGAACCGGCGTCCGAGGCCGAGGTGTCGGACGTGGTGCGATGGGCGGGGTCGGAAGGCGCCACCGTCCTCCCCGTCGGGACCGGGGGGCACCTGCACCGCGCGGTCACGGCCCGGCGCGCCGTCGTCACCCGTATGAGCCGGTTCACGGGAATTCGCATCTACGAGCCCGCGGATCTGACGTTGACCGCCGGGGCGGGCACGCCTCTCTCCGAGCTGAGCGCCACCCTCGCGCCTCACGAACAGTGGCTCCCGTTCGATCCCCCCGACCTGGACGGCCGGACCCTTGGAGGCCTGGTCGCTTCCGGGCTCTCGGGTCCCTTGGCCGCCGGCTACGGCGCCCTTCGGAACCACGTGCTTGGGGCCACCGTCGTCCTGGGTGACGGACGGGTGGTCCGTCTCGGCGGCAGGGTGGTGAAGAACGTGGCCGGCTTCGACCTCCTGCGGCCCATGGTGGGCAGCATGGGCGGGCTCGCCGTCATCACCGAGGTTTGCGTGCGGCTCTTCCCCATTCCCCACGCGCAGCGGCTCCTGGTGGTGCGTGGGGACGCGCCGGGGACGCTGGTGGGCGCGGCCCGAGCCGTGGGGCGGGCTTCCGTCATGCCCGCTTCCGCGGTGGTGCTGGGTGGGGTGCCGGAAGTCGGCGGGCATGCCGCGCTCCTGGTCCGTCTCCACGGTGCGGTGTCCTCGGTCCAGGCCGACCAGCGGACGCTTCAGGCGGCCATGGGAGGGTCGATGGAGGTGCTCGAAGGCGAAGACTTGGTGGCGCTGACTACGGTGGCGCGTGACGCAGGCACCCAGGATCGCGGCATGGGCGTGGCCGTGGCATCGGCTCTTCCCGCACGCGTGGGCGAGCTGCTGGCTGCGGTGGAGGCCGCCCTGGGTACGGTGGCAATCTCCGTGGACGTCATGGGGGGGCTTGCCCGCTTCTCTTTCGCCGCCGAGCAGGTCGTGGCACTCCCGCGCCTCCGGCAGGCCCTGGAGGCCGCGGGGGGCTCCCTGGGCGTGGAGCGGTTGCCTCGGGGCGCGGCCTCCGTCCCGGGGGCGGTGAGTGAGCCGAGGCGGGGCGAGGCGGCGCTCGCGGAGCGGGTCCGCCAGGTGTTCGATGCGCCCGGAGTCTTCTGGCGGGCCGGGGACATCGGTCGCGCCGCGCCGGCGGCGTCCGGAGGAAGCTCGTGAGCGCGACGGGGGGTGCAGGCGCCGTGGGCGGAGCGCTGGCTTCCGCCCTGGCCGAGCAGAAGGACCGGCTCCTTCCTTGTGTCCATTGTGGCTTCTGCCTGCCGGCGTGCCCCACGTACACCCGCCTCGGAGACGAGGCGGACTCGCCCCGAGGACGCCTGCACCTGATGCAGGCGGTGGTGGAGGGGCGCCTTCATGCCGGGAGTGACGCCTTCCGGACGCACATCGATCGGTGCCTCGGCTGCCGGGCGTGCGAGCCGGCATGCCCGTCCGGCGTCGAGTACGGCATCCTCCTGGAGCACGCCAGGGAGACGGTGGCGGCGGCCACGCCGCCGGGGCTGCTCACGCGCGCGCTGCTCCACTTGATGGCGTCTCGAGGCCTACGGCGGCTTTTCTTCCTCGGAGGGAAGGCGGTCCGGGCCATGGGGCTCGCGGATCTAGGGGCGAGGCTGCTGCCTGGGCGGGGCGCCCTTGGGAACGCGCGATTGGGGCTCGCCATGCTGGCGGCGACCCGATCCTGGGCTGTGCCCACGGGGCGCGCCGAGGGCGCGCCTCGGGATGGCACGCCTCCGGATGCCCCGCCTCCCGCGCGGGGTCGCGTGGGCATGCTCGTCGGCTGTGTGCAGGACGGACTCTACGGGCGGGTGAACCACGCCACCGAGCGGGTGCTCGAAGCGAATGGCTTCCAGGTGGTGGCGGTACCGGCCCAGGATTGCTGCGGAGCGCTCCATGCGCACGCCGGTGCCCTGGAGGAGGCGCGGGCCCTGGCGCGGCTGAACATCGAAGCGTTCGAGTCGGTGGGGCTGGACATGGTGGTGGTGAACGCGGCGGGCTGTGGGGCGAGCATGAAGCAGTACGGCGAGCTCCTGAGCGGCGACCCGGCATGGTCCGCTCGCGCCGCGCGCTTCGCCGCGGGCGTTCGCGATGTCACCGAGCTGCTGGCCCAGGTGGGGCCGCGGCGTGGCGCGCCGGTCCCATGTCGCATCGCGTACGATCACCCCTGCCACCTTCTGCATGCCCAGGGCATCAGGTCCGCGCCGCTGGAGGTCCTGGCCGCCGTTCCTGGTGCGGAGGTCGTGGTGGTGGAGAACGCGGACGAATGCTGCGGGGGCGCGGGCATCTACGGGATCACCCACCCGGATCTCGGGGGGCGGATCGGGGGCGACAAGGTGCGTGCGGTCGCCGCATGCCGGGCCGACGCGGTGGCGACCCCCAACCCGGGGTGCCTCATGCAGATCGGCGCGGGCCTGAAGTTGGAGGGCTCCCCTATGGGGGCGGTGCATCCGGTGGAGCTGTTGGACGAAAGCTACGAGCGCGGAGGGTACTACCGATGAGCGAGGAGAAGCGTGAAGGCGCCAGGCCTTCGAGCCTGATCAGC
>CAYGKI010000003.1:14206-27528 GCA_964350235.1 uncultured Gemmatimonadaceae bacterium
TGGTCGTGGTGGGTACGAAGGAGCCGGACGGATCGTACGATCTGGCCCCGAAGCACATGGCGACGCCCATGGGATGGGGGAACCACTTCGGATTCGTCTGCACGCCCGCCCACGGCACGTACCGAAACGCTCGGCGCGAAGGGGCGTTCACCGTGAGCTACCCTCGACCGTCCCAGGTTCTGGCGGCGAGCCTGGCGGCGGCGCCCCGTTGCGAAGGGGACGAGAAGCCGAGCCTGGAGGCCCTGAGCACCTTCCCGGCCGACGTGGTGGACGGCGTCCTCCTGGAGGATGCCTACCTCCACCTCGAGTGTGAGACGTTCCGGATCGTGGACGGATTCGACGACAACAGCCTGATCACGGGGCGCGTGGTGGAGGCGCACGTCTCCGAGGACGCGCTTCGGCAGGAGGACCGGGACGACCACGACATCATCGCCGGGGCCCCGCTCCTGGCGTACCTCGCCCCGGGGCGATACGCCGAGATCGCGGAGACGTTTTCCTTTCCGTTCCACGCCGGGTGGTCACGTTGAGCGCGTCCCGCCGGGACGACGCGCACGCCGAGCGGGCCGCCGACGAGGCGCGACGTACGCTCGAAGCGGTCCGCGGGATGCGGGACGAGTTCGTGCACTTCCTCTCGCATCTGGCGGGGATGGAATCCCCCACCGATCGTCCGGAGACGCAGGCCCCGGTGCAGCGGTTCCTGGCCGGGGCGCTGGGAGATCTGGGCTTCGACGTTCGGGTGGTTCCGGGCCGCAAGACGGGTGGGCATCTCTTCGCACGCCCATCTCGGAAGGGCAAGGGGGTGTCGTCCCAACTCCTGGTCGGACATACGGATACGGTTTGGCCGGTGGGTACGCTCGAGCAGATGCCGGTGGTGGTGGAGGAGGGACGGCTGCACGGCCCCGGCACCCTCGACATGAAGGGCGGGCTGACCCAGGCGGTCTTCGCACTCCGTGCCCTCCGTGCCCTCGACCTCGAGCCGCCCACTTTGCCGGTCCTCTTCTTCAACTCGGACGAGGAGATCGGTAGCCCCGAGTCGAAGCGCTACGTGCGCATGCTCGCGCGCCGCGCCCGCAGGGCGTTCGTCCTGGAGCCTTCCCTGGGGTCCGAAGGTCGGATCAAGACCGCCAGGAAGGGGCTGGGACGCTTCGAGATCACCATCCGGGGCCGCGCGTCGCACGCCGGTCTGGACCCCGAGGCCGGCGCCAGCGCCATCCTCGAGCTCTCGCACGTCATCCAACGGCTGCATGCGTTGAACGATCTGGAGCGGGGCACCACCGTGAACGTGGGCGTCATCGACGGCGGCGTGCGTCCCAACGTGGTGGCGCCCCTGGCCCGCGCCAGCGTGGACGTGCGCGTCCGCACCATGGACGACGGTCGACGCGTGGAGGCGGCCATCAAGGCGTTGGAGCCCACCACGGAAGGCGTGCGGCTGGAGGTGGAGGGGGCGGTGGCCGTGCCGCCCCTGGAGCGTACGCCGCGGAACCGCGTACTCTGGACGGAGGCACGGCGGGCGGCCGAGGCGCTGGGCCTGGAGGTGGACGAGGGAATGGCGGGTGGTGGCTCCGACGGAAACACCACGAGCCAGTTCACGGCCACACTCGACGGGCTCGGTTGTGTGGGCGATGGCGCCCACGCCGACCACGAGCACATCGAGATCGATCGATCATTGGAACGGTGCGCCCTGCTGGCGCGCCTGCTCATCTCACCCGTGGACCAGGCCTGACGCCACGCGGATCGAGACATCCCGGCCTCCCCCGGGGCATACGGACCTGATCAGGAGGCGAGGAAGATGGACATGAAGACGAGGCCCATTCTGGGATCGGTCACCCGCATCGCCGACCTCGGCCCGCCGCCGTTCGACGTGCGGGACGTGCCGGCCGAAGCGTGGGACTCGGGGGACTACGTGATGGTAGAGGTTCTCGACGTCCCGCGGGCCGCCTCGGGGGGGTTCGAGCTCCCCGACGGACGAGGGGTGACGCCCATGGTCGGAGACTTCCTGGTGGGCGCCTTGGCCCGTCGCTTCGCCACCCTGGAGGCCACCGGATCCTTCGAAGCCGTGGGCAACGACGGCGTGATGCACGTGCTCACCGACGCGGGTTGCATCGGCGCCCTCACGTCGCGCTCCCGATTCTCCCCGGAGCTCATCGAGGTGGGGTACAGGGGACACGTCATGGTGGACGGGGCGCGCAGCAACATGCGCGCGTGGGCCCGTCAGGACACGGGTGCCGAGTTCGATCTGCCGGTGGTGCTCATCGTGGGGACGTCCATGTCCGCGGGGAAGACACAGGCCGGTCGCGTGGTGGTGCGGAGCCTGATGGAGATGGGTCACCGGGTGCTGGGCGCCAAGCTGACCGGAGCCGGCCGTCGCCGGGACTCCCTGGCTTTCGGGGACGCGGGCGCCCATTACGTCTTCGACTTCATGGACGCGGGCCTCCCCACCACCGTCTGTCCTCCCGACGAGTACCGCGACGCGGTGGGCGCACTTCTTTCCACCTTCATGGAGACCACGGCGACGGTGGCGGTCATCGAAGCGGGGGCATCCCCGTTGGAGCCCTACAACGGGGCTACGCTGGTGGACCTTCTGGGAGACCGGGTGGTCTACACCATTCTGTGCGCTTCCGACCCGTACGCGGTGGAAGGCATCAAAGTGGCCTGGAACCGGACCTTCGATCTCGTGGCGGGACCGGCGGCCAACACGGCGGCCGGGGTGCAGCTCGTGCGGCGGTTGACGGCGCTGCGTGCTCTGGATCTCAACGACGGTGCCTCTCGCCCCGAGCTCGCGGAGCGGCTGGAAGAGGCGCTCGGGCGCGTGGACCGAGCAACGGACGCGGAGCGCCGTTGAGCTCCGAACCCGGCGGACACCGGATCCGGCCCCTGGAGTCGGTGGAGGACTACCGAGCCTGCGTGGGGCTTCAGGAGGAGGTCTGGGGGGCAGGGTTCTCGGAGCGGGTGCCCATGGCCATCCTGAAGGTGGGTCGGGAGCTCGGGGGCGTGAGCGCCGGAGCCTTCGACGAGCGGGGACGCCTGGACGGCTTCGTCTTCGGGCTCACAGGCCTGCATGCCGACGGGGGCCTCCTCCACTGGTCGGACATGCTGGCCGTCCGGTCCGGAGTCGAGGGGCGCGGCCTGGCTGTTCGCCTCAAGGCCTTCCAGCGGGACGAGGTTCTGTCTCGTGGGGTCCATCGCATGGCATGGACGTTCGATCCGCTCCGGGCGCGCAATGCCCACCTGAATCTCACGAAGCTGGGGGCCGTGGTCCGGGAGTATCGGCGGGACATGTACGGTCAGACGGATTCCGAGCTCCATCGTGGGATCGGCACGGACCGCTTCTTGGCGCTCTGGGCGCTGGACTCGGACCGCGTGGAGCTGAGGCTGCGGGGCGCGCTTTCCGGTGCGCGCAACGGTGGGGGGTCGCCCGAGCACGGAGACGGTGCCGGGTCGCGGGTTCTCGACGCCCATGCAGGGGGGGCCACCGGGCTTCCTCGCCCCGGAACGCCGCGCCTGGGACTCGACGCCCCCCGGGTGGCTGCGGCAATTCCGGCCGACATCGGGTCGATCATGGCGCGCGATCCGGATCTCGCGGTGGCCTGGCGCGATGCCACGCGCGCCACGTTCAGCCATTATCTGGAGCGTGGATACGAAGTCCGGGAGCTCCTGCGGTCCCGTTCCGGGGAGAGCTGGGCGACCTACCTACTGGAGCGCCGCGACCTCGACGAAGAGGGCGGCATGACTTCCCAGGCTCCTCTCCCAGCGGGGTGAGACATGAAGATCGAGCGAATCGAGCTCCGTGAGATCCGGATGAAGCTCCGGCGCCCCTTCGAGATCAGCAGTGGGGTCACGGAGGAGCGGCGTATCCTCCTCCTCAAGCTGCACGCCGAAGGAGCCGTGGGATGGGGAGAGTGCGTGGCGAGCGAGTCCCCTTCCTACGCCTACGAGACCACGGACACGGCGTGGCACGTCCTCACCGACTTCATTCTGCCGGCCGTCGTGGGGGGTGAGGTCGAGGTCGAGGACCCGGAGCGGGTCCTGACCCCCGTCGCCTGGGTCCGCGGACACCGGATGGCCCGTGCCGCCGTGGAGATGGCGGCGTGGGACCTCTCGGCCCGGGTGGCTGGAACGTCGCTTTCCCAGCGTCTCGGTGGTGAGCGCGCGCGGGTGCCGGTGGGCGTCAGCGTCGGCCTCCAGCCCTCGGACGATGCCCTCCTGGAGCAGGTGGCCGGCTACGTCGAGGACGGGTACGCCCGGGTCAAGATCAAGATCAAGCCGGGCCGGGACGTGGAGATGCTGGCGGCGGTCCGCTCGCGCTTTCCCGAGCTGCGCATCCTCGCCGACGCCAACTCCGCCTACGTGCTGGGCCCAGATGGAGATGCGCCGGCACCCGCCGGTGCCACGGGCCTCGCCGACGCAGGACGGCTGCGGGCATTCGACGAGCTCGACCTCATGATGATCGAGCAGCCGCTGGCGTACGACGACTTCCTCCATCACGCCCGGTTGCAGCGCATGCTCCGGACGCCGGTTTGCCTGGACGAGTCCATCACCTCCGAGGGTGACCTGGAGCTGGCCCTGGAGCTCGGCAGCTGCCGGATCGTGAACATCAAGCCCGGGAGGGTGGGCGGCCTGGGCGTCAGCCGCCGTATCCACGACACCATGCGGGCTCGGGGCCTGGACGTCTGGTGTGGAGGGATGCTGGAGAGCGGCGTCGGTCGGGCGCACAACCTGGCCCTGGCATCCCTGCCCGGGTTCACCCTGCCCGGTGACATATCCGCCAGCCGTCGTTACTGGGACCGGGACATCGTGTGGCCCGAGTTCGAGGTGCAGGCCGACGGTCACATGGAGGTACCCCGGGGAGTGGGGATCGGCGTGGAGGTGGACGAGGAGCGGGTCGCGGCGCTCACCGTCCGCGAAGCAGAGTTTCGCGGGTGAGCGTGCGTCACGCTGCAGGCGGAGCCCGTCGGATGCACCAGGGGCAGTAGCGCCAACCGGGCTCCATCCGCTCGCCGCACGTACAGACCCGCGCGGTGCGGGCGCCGCAATGGGGACACGCCAGCGCCCCGGCCGGAACCCCCGCCTCACACGAGCCGCACGGTAGCGTGGCGCCCGCCGCCGCGTGGATCAGCCGCGTGATCTCGTGGGGTGTGGTCAGCCCCGACGCCACCGCCCTCCGCGCGTCGGCGTCCATCCCCACCATGCCCGCTTCCCTGGCCAGCCCGCGAAGCCGGGCCGATGGACCTCCCCTGGAGATGACGTCCCGCAGGGCGTCCGTGACGGTGAGCACCTGGTAGACCCCGGTTCGCCCGACGTAACCGCCGCGGCACTCCTCGCAGCCCAGCGCCCGGCACCGGGGACACGCACGGCGCACCAGTCTCTGCGCCACCACTCCCGACAGGCCTCCGGCCACGAGGAACGGCGGCACGCCCATGTCGAGGAGGCGGGTCACGGCTCCCGGAGCGTCGGTGGTGTGGATGGTGGAGAGCACGAGGTGTCCGGTGACGGCGGCCGTCATGGCGATCTCGGCGGTCTCCCGATCCCGGATCTCTCCGACCATCACCACGTCGGGGTCCTGGCGTAGGACTGCCCGGAGCGCTTCGGCGAAGCCGAGGCCCGCCGGACGGTCGACCTGGACCTGGCTGGCCCCCGACAGGCGGTACTCCACCGGATCCTCGAGGGTCACGACGTTGCGCGTCTCCCTGTCGATCTCCGAGAGGGCGGCGAAGAGCGTGGTGCTCTTCCCGCTCCCGGTGGGTCCGGCGGAGAGAACGACCCCTTCGCCGCGAGCGACCATGCGCCGTAGCTGGACCAGGTCCTTCCGGCGCATGCCCAGGTTCTCGAGGCTGCGGGGCGCGGAGTCGGAGTCCAGGATGCGGACCACGGCCTTCTCGCCGCCGTTCACGGGGAGGGTGCTCACGCGCAGGGTGAGCCGGCGCCCACCGTGAAGGAGGGCGATACGCCCGTCCTGAGCTCGCCGGCGCACGGAGATGTCCATGCCCCCGAGCACCTTGAGCCGCGAGAGCACCGCCCTTCGAGAGGCGGCCGGAAGCTCCAGAGCACGCTCCCGAAGACCGTCCAGCCGGAAGCGCACCCGCACGTCGTCGCCGGTCTCCTCCACGTGGATGTCGCTGGCGCCCCGGTCCACGGCAGTCCGCAGGAGTCGGTCCACGAGCCGCACCACCGGCGCCGTGCGGGTGGCCCGCTCGAGCTCGGGATCAGGGCCCTCGATGGATGCCCGAAGCTCCGTGGGGAGCGACGCCACCAGAGCTTCCAGGTCGCCGCCGTAGGCCAGCTCGATGCCGTCCAGCACGGCATCGGGCGAGGACACGACCGGGACCACCCGACGACCGGTCTGGAACTGGAGGTCGTCCACGGCGGCCAGGTCCAGTGGATCCGCCATGCACACCGTGACCGACTTCGGATTGACCTCCACCGGAAGGACGCACCTGGTCCGGGCCAGGGAGGGACGAACCACCTGTGCCGCTTCCGGCGCGGGGAGCACCGGCGGAGGGAAGTACGCAAGGCCCAACTGGGCGGCCAGCGCCTCCGCCACGTCCTCCGACGTCGCGGCGCCCGTGCGCACCAGCACTTCGCCGAGACGCTCGCCGCCCCGGCGCTCGACCTGGAGCGCGGATCGAAGTTCAGCCTCCGTCAGCTTTCCCCGTTGCACGAGGAGCTGGCCGAGCATTCGGGGTCGGGTAGCCATGACCAACGGTCGGCGAGACGGCGAGCCGACGCGATGGCGTTTCGGGCCTCGAGCTCTTTGAGCGACCTGCTACGACGGCGCGGTCGGTCCGTCCAGCATGTCCAGGAGGAAGGGGGCCACCTGCCGGAGGTCCCCCAGCCTCGCCGCCGACTCGGCGCCCGGCCCCCGGGCCAGCCCCAACACGGGATTCCGGGTGTGGCCGACGCGGGTATCCTCGATGTTGCCGTGGTCGCTGGCGATGAGGAGAAGCGTCCGCTCCGAGAGACCCTCCAGGACGCCGGAGAGAAAGGCATCCACGCGCTCCAGGGCGGCTACCGCCTGCGGCGTATCCTGCGTGTGTCCGGCGGTGTCCGTCGCGTAGTGGGCATACAGAGTGAGGGCGTGCTCCTCGGCGATGGCGGCCAGGTTGCGCCCGGCGTCGGGCGCTTCGATCTCCGGCACGTGGGCGTGTCCCAGGATGTCCCTCCATCCACGATTCACGATCTCGCTGGACACCGCCTCTCCACGGGCCAGCTCGTCCTCGTGCCGGTTCAGCACGCCGGCGCCGCGGGCCGCCAGTGGAGGGCCGGCGATGCGCCTGCTTCCCCCCGGTCCGGGCCATCCTCGGGGGTAGGCGTTGGCGAACGCGACGGAGCAGCCGCGAGATGCGGCCTCCCGGAGCACGCTTCCCTCCTCCACCAGCGGGCGCAGTCGAACCGGTACCCAGGGGCCGAAATGTCCCCCGAAGAGCGCGCCGGCATCGAGTCCGGCGAGGAGCGCGCTCTGTCCCGTCCCGCTCTGTGGCGTTCCCTCCACGCCCAGCGAGGCGTCCAGAGGGAACCAGGCCACCTCGTCGGCGACACCCCGGGGCCGCTCGTTGGACGGCGGCTCCCCTCCGGTCAAGCGTCGGAGCGTGGGTACGTCGGCGACGAAGAAGGGGTTGTGCCGAGGGTCCGCCGGGCCGATCCCCACGCCGTCGAGGAATACGAACAGGATCCGCTCGGGCCGCCCCATGCCAGCCGTCGTCCCGGGGCCGTCGAGGGTGCTGGGCTCCGACGTGGCGCTATTCGCCCGGCCGCAGATCCATGGTGACCTGGACCTGGACGTGCCCCATGTCGGCCCGGTCCCGGAGGGCGTCGCGGATGCGCGGCTCCAGCTTCTGGTACGCGCCCCGGACCCCTTCCCTGAGCTCCTTTCGGAGGACCCGCAGGGCGTTGACGTCCGCCCGGCTGGTCTTGGTCTCCTTCTTCGCCTCGGCGATCTGGTAGGGGCGAATCTCGAAGGGCGTCACGCCCACGTCGTCGTAGCGCTCGTGGTCCATGTAATGGATGGAGATGCTGACGTCGCCACGAGCATGATGATGGTGGATGTCGCCCACGGCTTGAAAGCGTGAGGCGAGCCTGCCGAGCTCGGTCCGCTGGGCGGCGTTGGTGTACGCCCGCTCGATGACGCCGAACATCCGCTTCATGCGCTCGGTGGTGGTCGCGTCCACGTCCGGGATGTCGGTGTCCAACTCACGACCGAGGGCCTGCCGATCGACGTTGTAACGGGCGCTCTCCGCGTCGCGGTTCCGGGATCGGTCGATGTTGTCGAGGATCCGGTCGGGGTTGGTACGGTAGCTCATGACCTGGGCGACGCTTCCGTCTCGAGGAGCGGCCGAGCCGCTCCGGCTCGGCTTCATGTCTGAGGATACACGGTCCTGATTCCTCGGCCAAGGGCGCCGGCCGTTCGGGACGGCTTTCCCTTGCGGCGGGCGCCGAGCGGTTGTTCATTGCTGGCTCCCGTGCTGCTTGGGGGCTTCCCCGAGGTTCGGTCGAAGCTCCCTGTCCCGGTGTCCTCCGCTGGAGAGTCCGCTTGAGTCCCGCCAGAGGTAAGATCGCTGGAGCGGTCGTGGCCCTGACGTCCGTGGCCGCGGGCTTGTTCCATATGTATTCGGCCGGTATCTCGCCCTTCACCGCCCTGGTGCAGCGACCGGTCCACCTGGCGCTCATGGCCACCCTCGGTTTTCTTGGCGTCGGTGTCCAGAAGGCCGCGCGCGCAGAAGGGTCCGAGTCCATCTTCACGCGCCTGGGCGGCGCCCTCGGCTGGTTCCTCGCCGCCCTCACCGTGGCGTCCTGCGTCTATCTGGCGCTGGAGAACCAGGAGCTGGTGGTCCGCGCGGGTCAGCCCACCACGCTGGACCTGATCTGGGGCGGCCTGGCCATCGTGCTCGTGCTGGAGCTGGCGCGCCGCGCTACCGGATGGGGACTCGTGACCATCTGCATCGCGGCCCTCTTCTACGGGCTGGCCGGGCCGTACCTGCCGGGCATGCTGGCGCACCGTGGGTACCCCCCCACGCGTCTCATCGAGCACATCTATCTCTCCACGGAGGGAATCTGGGGTGTGCCCCTCGGCGTGTCCGCCGACTTCGTCTACCTCTTCGTCCTCTTCGGAGCGGTGTTGGACGTCGCCGGTGGTGGAGCCCTGCTCATCGCGCTCGCCAACAAGGTCGCGGGCCGCACGCGCGGTGGCCCGGCCAAGACCGCGGCGGTGGCCAGCGCGCTCATGGGCTCCCTCTCGGGAAGCGCCGTGGCCAACGTGGTCACCACGGGAACCTTCACCATCCCGCTGATGAAGCGGGCCGGCTTCCGGCCGTACTTCGCCGCCGCCATCGAGTCGGCGGCCAGCACGGGCGGTCAGCTCATGCCGCCGGTCATGGGCGCGGGCGCATTCATCCTGGCCACCTGGACGAACATCCCCTACCTGAGCGTGGCCCTGGCGGCCACCATCCCGGCGCTGCTCTACTACGTGGCCCTTCTGGCGGCCATCCACTTCCGAGCGGCGCGGATGGGGATCGAGGGTGACAAGGAGCTCAACAAAGAGCCGGTCATGAACCGGATCCATCTGCTCCTGCCCCTGGCCATCATCGTGCTGCTGCTGGCCATGGGCCGCTCGCCGATGCGGGCTGCCTTCTGGGGCGTGGCGTCGGCGCTCGTCATGGCCATCGTGCGTCCGGACACGCGCCCCTCGAAGGAGGAGCTGCTGGAGATCGCCTAGCGGGCGGGGACCGGAGCCGTGCAGGTGGCCGCCGCCTGTGCCGCGGCCGGTATCGTGGTGGGTGTCGCGTCGCTGACGGGGATCGGGCTCCGGATGTCCGAGCTCATCATCACCCTGTCCGGTGGCAACCTGCTCCCCGCCCTGCTCCTCACGGCGCTGGGGTCCATCGTCCTCGGAATGGGACTCCCCACCACCGCGGCGTACGTGGTGCTCGCGGCCCTGGGGGCGCCCGCGCTGGTCCAGCTCGGGGTGCCCCTGCTGGCCGCGCACATGTTCATCTTCTACTTCGGCTGCATCTCCAACGTGACGCCCCCAGTGTCGCTGGCGGCGTTCGCGGGCGCCGGGATCGCCGGAGCCCCACCCATGCGGACGGCATTCACGGCGGCCATGCTCGCCGGCGCCGGCTTCATCGTACCGTTCATGTTCGTGTACGGGCCGGAGATTCTCCTCATCGGCACGCCGATGGGGATCGTCCACGCCACCATCACCGCCACGGTGGGGGTCATCCTGCTGGCTGCCGGGGCCGTGGGCTACTCCCGCCGCCACCTGGCGGTTTGGGAGCGGTTCCTCGCGGTGGCCGGCGCGTTGGTGCTGGTCTACCCGGGTTGGACCAGTGATGTGATAGGTTTGGTACTGGTCTTCTACATCTTCTTCATGAAGCTGGATCAAGCGGTGCCCAGGGAGGCAACATGAGGTTCGCAGTCAAGAGATTCACGGCTCTTCTGGCGCTCGTCGCGCTGGCGGCGTGCGGTGGCGACGGACAACGCCAGTTCCTTTCCCTCGGAACGGCCGGGACCGGCGGTATCTACTATCCGCTCGGTGGGGCCATCGCCAGCCGCCTCTCGGTGGCCGACCCCATGCGCCAGTACACGGCGGAGGTGAGCGGCGGATCCGAGGAGAACATCAACCGCCTGGCACAGGGTCAGATGGACCTGGCCATGGCGATCGGGATGACCGCCTACCAGGCCTACAACGGCGAGGGGAGCTTCGCCCAACCCATCACGGGCCTCCGCGCGGTGGCACCGCTCTATCCGAACGTCACGCACATTCTCGTGCGCGGTGACCTGGATGTGAGCTCGGTGGCCGACTTCAGCGGGCTGACCGTGTCCGTGGGCGCCGCCGGAAGCGGAACCGAGGCGCTGTCCCGGCACGTGCTCGACGCCTTCGGCATCACCTACGACGACATCACGCCCCGGTATCTGTCGTTCGCCGAGTCCGGGGCGGCGCTGCAGGACGGCGCCATCGACGCGGCCATCATCTCCGTCGGCTACCCCGCCGCGGCGGTGCTGGAGGCGACGACCACCACCAACATCCGCCTCCTGGGCATCGAGCCCGAGGTCATGGACGCGATGCTGGAGATCCACCCCTACTACTCCGTCGGGGAGATTCCTTCGGGCGCCTACCGTGGGCTGGAGGAGACCATCCAGACCATCGCGGTCATGAACTGGATCTTCGCCATGGAGTCGCTGGACGGCGGCGTAGTTGAGACCGTTCTCAACGTTATGGAGAACGACCGTGTCGCTTTGGAGGAAGTGCACGAGATGGCGAGGCAGATCGACCTGGGCCTTCTGGCCCGGCCGCCGATCCCCCTTCACCCAGCCGCCCAGGCTTGGTTCTCCAACCGCTGAGTTGAAGAGCCTCGTCCCGGCGGACGAGGCTCCATGAAGTCAATCGACATATTCGCGCGGCGAGCGGCCTCCGGGCTGCTCGCCGCGCTGATTCTCTCGGTGGCGCCCGCTGCGCTCGCCGGTCAGGACAGCAACTCCCACGACGCCGATGCCGTGCGCGCCGCCACCTCGGTGGCCTCGGAGCGTCCGGCCCCCGGGAAGGTGGTGCGCTCTCCGGCCAACGCCCTGGACGCATTCGCGCCCATGCCCGACGACATCGAGGTCGACGGCATCATCGATGAGCCGGTCTGGCAGACCGCCCGGGTCTTCACGAGCTTCACGCAGGAACAGCCGGTTGAGGGAGTTCCGGCCGAGCACGATACGGAAGTCCGCGTGGTCTTCGGTGACGGAGCCATCTGGGTGGCCGCCCGCATGTGGGACCCCGAGCCAGAGCGGATCATCGCCCGGCTCGACCGGCGCGACAGCCGTGGTGAGTCGGACACGTTCAGCTTCCACCTTGATCCGAACCTCGACGGACTCACCGGCTACATGTTCGGTGTCAGCGCCGCCAACGTGCAGCGCGACTTCTACATGTACGACGACGACCAGCTGGACTTCGCGTGGGACGCGGTGTGGTCCTCGGCGACGAGGATCGACGACCAGGGCTGGACCCTGGAGATGCGCATTCCCCTGTCCCAGATCCGGTACCAGGCGTCCGACCGGCCGCAGACCTGGGGGATCAACTTCTTTCGGGAGCGCACGGCAACCGCCGAGCGTTCCTACTATTCGCTGGTGTCCCAGCTGCGCCGGGGCCGGGTGAGCCAGATGGGGCGCGTGGACGGGGTGCGGGTCACGCGTCCGTCGAGGCGCTTCGAGCTCCTCCCCTACGCGGTGACCACTCTGCACCGAGGCCCCGCGGATCCGGGTGACCCCTTCTTCACCGGGAGCGCCGCGACGAGCCGCGTGGGCCTGGACCTCAGCTACGGGCTCGGCGCGGCCTTCACCCTGGACGCCACCATCAACCCCGACTTCGGTCAGGTGGAGGCGGATCCGGCCGTCATCAACCTGTCGGCGTTCGAGACGTTCTACGACGAGCAGCGCCCGTTCTTCGTCGAGGATGCGCGCATCTTCGACTTCGGCCTCTCCGGTGGGCGGAACTCGCTCTTCTACAGCCGTCGCATCGGGCGGCAGCCCAGTGGCGGCGCCCCGGGCGATCCGGCCTATACGGATATCCCGGCCAACACGTCCATCCTCGGAGCCGCCAAGCTCGCCGGTCGGACGTCCAGCGGTCTGTCCGTGGGCGTGCTCGGCGCGGTCACGGGCTCGGAGCACGGCCGCTCGGTGTTCGACGACGGGACCCGCGATCGATTCCTGGTGGAGCCGCGGTCCCAGTACGGCGTGGTCAGCCTGGCTCAGGACTTCAACGGCGGTACCACCCAGATCCGGGGCATGGGCACGCTCCTCAATCGCGAGCTGCCCGAGGACGGCGCCTTCGATTGGCTTCCGTCCAGCGCGTTCAACGGGGGCGTCCGGTTCGAGCACCAGTGGAGCGATCGAGCATGGGCGCTCTGGGGGTTCCTCGCCGGCAGCCACGTGAGAGGGGACGAGGAGGCCATCACGCGCATCCAACGGGCGAGCAACCACTACTATCAGCGCCCCGACGCGACGCGGTTCGATCTGGATCCCACCGCCCGGTCCATGTCCGGCGCCGAGTGGCGCCTCCAGCTGGAGCGGCGCACGGGTGACTGGACCGGTGCCATCTGGGCGGCCGAGGTCACCAACGGCTTCGAGATCAACGACGCCGGGTTCTCCGGGACCGCCGAGCGGGTGGATGGTGGCTTCCGCGTGGGTTACCGCGAGATCCAGCCAGGGCGCCTGTTCCGGAACTACAACGTCAACCTCAGCAGCTTCCACAACTGGAGCCACGAGGCGTTCGACGACGTGTGGTCCCTGGGCTCATGGCACCGGGCCCGCACCAGCGGCTCCTACAACCTGAACTTCAACGG
>CAYGKI010000003.1:27538-29851 GCA_964350235.1 uncultured Gemmatimonadaceae bacterium
CTGGAGCCTACGAGGCGGCGCCTCCTACAGCCCGCAGCAGATGAGCCGCTCCGCCACCCGTGGTGGCCCCATGATGGTGTCCCCCGGGAACACGGGGTTCAACTTCAACGTGGACAGCGATCGCCGGAAGCGGTTCAGCGTGGGTACCAACTTCTCCTGGAACCAGGACCTTCTCGGGGACGGTGGCCGCTACGGAATCCGGGCGAACCTGCGGTTGCGCCCCTCGGACAACGTCGAAGTGTCGCTGAACCCGGGCTTCGACAGCTCGCGCTCCGGTGACCAGTACGTCACCACCGCTGGCACCGACGACTACGCGCCCACGTACGGCAGCCGATACCTGTTCGCGGACCTGGAGCGCAGGTCGTTCTCCATGGAGGCGAGGGTCAACTGGACGTTCGCGCCGAACCTGTCCCTCCAGGTGTTCGCGCAGCCGCTCCTCTCGTCCGGTGACTACGTCCGGTACAAGCAGCTGGCCCGGGCGGAGTCTTTCGACTTCGACACCTTCGAGCCGGGTATGGGAAGCGAGGTCGGCGGCGACGTCCTCTGCACGTCGGCCATCTGCGAGATCGACGGGCGCCAGTACCTGGACTTCGACGGCGACGGCACCAGCGACTACGACTTCTCGGACCGGGACTTCAACGTCCGCTCACTCATCGGCAACGCGGTGCTGCGTTGGGAGTACCGTCCCGGGTCCACGCTCTTCTTCGTGTGGCAGCGCCAGCAGTCGCAGCGCGTGGCCGTGGGTGATTTCGATCTGGCTCGGGACGCCGACGCCCTGTTCGGGCTTCAGGCCGACAATCGGTTCATCATCAAGATGAACTACTGGCTGGGCCTGTGAGGACACCACTGGCGCAGGCTCGCTGAGAGGCGATGGCCGAATGGCGCCCGGGGCGGAGTTGGTGACGAAGGCCTCCGCGGCCCGTCGCCCCTCCTTCCGGCGCCTGATATCGGCCTTCCTCCTCGTCGCCGCGATGACGGCGTGCGAGTTGGCGGCGTCCCGACCGTTCCCCCTGGACGAGCTCACCCTCCGGGACAGCACCTACTTCGGCCCCGACGGGGCTCCCTTCACCGGTCGCGTGGAGCGGCGCTTTCCCGACGATAGCACGACGGTCCAGCTGACCGGGTCGCTGAGGGACGGGGTGTGGGACGGCGAGCTCCGCGTGTACCACCCCAACGGCCGGATCCGGTTCATGGGATCCCTCCACGAGGGGCGGCAGTGCGGTGAATGGCTCGAGGAGCAACCGGAGGAGGACCCGGGAAGCGTCTACGAGAGGCTGGTGGACGAGATCGAGAGCCTCACGGTCTACGAGGCGTGTCCATGAAGGCCGATGATGGATTAGAATCCTTTCATGGAAACTTTCGAGATCGCGATTCTGGTCATCGTCTTCATCGGATTCCTGGCGCTGATCGCGTACGCGGCCCGTCATGCCCGATCCGGTGACGAGTAGTCCTCCGACGGTCGAGCTGACCTGCAGGAAGGCGACCTTCCGCCTTCGACCGGGTGCTCCCTATCTGAACTGCGCGTACATGGGCCCTCTTCCGGCGGTCTCGGAGGAAGCGGGTGTGGCGGCGCTCGCCCGCAAGCGCCATCCGTCGGACATCACCGCCCCGGACGCGTTCTGGGAGAGCGATGGCGTACGGGCCAGGTTCGCCGCGCTGGTCAACGCCGCGGATCCGGCGCGCGTGGCCATCCAGCCTGGCGTGTCCTACGGCGTGGCCACCGCGGCCCGCAACATCGTCGTGGAGAAGGGCCAGAACCTGGTCCTCACCCACGAGCAGTTCCCGGGCAACGTCTACGCGTGGCATCGGTTGGCCGCGGAGCGGGGCGCGGAGGTGAGGGCTGTCTCCGCGGGAGACGGCGCGGGGGACGGGCGGGGCGCCCGGTGGAACCAGCGGCTCCTCGAGTCCATCGACGCGGGCACGGCCGTGGTGGCGGTTCCGCATGTGCACTGGACGGACGGGACGCGCTTCGACCTGGTGGAGATCGGCCGGCGGTGCCGGGAGGTGGGCGCCGCCCTGGTGGTGGACGGGACCCAGTCGGTGGGCGCCCTCCCTTTCGACGTGGAGGAGATCCGGCCGGACGCCTTGGTCTGCGCGGCCTACAAGTGGCTCCTGGGGCCGTACTCTCTGGCCTTCGGATGGTACGGTCCACGGTTCGACGACGGCGTGCCGCTGGAGGAGACCTGGATCGCCCGTGAGGACAGCCAGGACTTCCAGCGGCTCGTGGAGTACCGTGGCGCCTACGCGCCCGGTGCCGTCCGATACGACGTGTCGGAGCGGTCGAACTTCTTCCTGCTACCCATCGCCGAGCAG
>CAYGKI010000004.1:0-421 GCA_964350235.1 uncultured Gemmatimonadaceae bacterium
ACGCGACGTCGATGGTCCCTTCCCGAAGAATGGACTCGGCTTCCGTACCCCTGGCGGCGCTTCGCACCTGATAGCCGTTGTGCTCCAGGATGTTGACCGAGCTCTCGAGGATCGTCTCCTCGTCGTCGACGACCAGAACGTTGACCGAGCTCTTCTGCGCGTCACTCAGAGGCAGTCCGATCAGCGTCGCGTCGCTCTCCCGGCTGACCAAGCGCGCCTCCGAACCGTGTGGGTATCTCACGAAACCCTCCCTGAGCATCGCCGTGCGCCGGCGGTCCACGAGGAAGAAGGCTCGTACGACCTTTGGATCCCGTCCCTTGCTTTCTTCATCATAGCGATCGGTGTCACATTCATGCCAGTAAGGAGGCCGGGCGATCGGAGGGAGCCCATCAGCGGGTCTTCCCCCCGGATCCGGAGACGA
>CAYGKI010000004.1:431-15471 GCA_964350235.1 uncultured Gemmatimonadaceae bacterium
TCGAATTCGATAGGAGCTCCGGGTCACTCCCCGCCCCGCCGCACGAACCAATGCGCCGATCCTCGAGCCTCTCGACCAGGCCCGGGTGCGGTCGAGGGCACGAGCGACGGCACGGAAGGAGGCGTTCGGGCTCACCGAGACCATGGCCATGTCCAGGGAGCCCGAAGCCGCCCTCAACTTGTAGCGCTCCTCGCCGGCACCGAGGTCGATGCGTTGGATGCCGTGGTCGGCGGCCGCCCGCGCGAGCTCCATCAGAGCAAGAAGCCCAGGGGAATACCGCGCCAGCTCGTGGTTGTAGGCAGGAATCCAGTAATGGAGGACCCGCCGGGTCCGGATGCCGAAATGTGCGGCGGCCAGCGTGTCCCCCACCCAGAGCGCGGAGAGCACACCTTTGAACCCCTCGCCCTCGAGCCGACGGAGCCGCTCGACGAACGCACGCGCCCACCTGAGATCCAGGACGTTCGGCGTTCGCGTTTCCCTTCTCTGGGCGGCCTTCCAGGACAACAGCGTCTCGAAAACGGTGTCGTCGTCCGTGTGCCATTCGAAGCGCCAGGGGCCGAAGTCGCGTGTCAGCCCACGGCTCTTCCGCTCGATCTGGCTCATCATGCTCGATCCGGATTCGATCCGCCGCCGTCGGTAGGCATCGAAGCCATCCGCCAGGTCGAGGACCGGGGCCGCCACCGCGCCGTGCTGGAAGCCTTGGAAGTCGTTGGCGGAGGAGGGAACGCCGGCGAGCCTCAGCGTCCGCAGACCTGCGCCCTCGACGAGCTCTTCGGGGCTCCAGGATGCGCCGGGCTTCAGGAGGGCCCCTGCCACGTCGCACAGGCGTCCGCCAACGGCGCCGCCCACGCCGAATCTCGAGCGCTGGAAAGGGACGAAGCCCACGACTTCGTCCAGGTGCGTGATGACGCCGACCTCGACGTCGTCCCGCACCTGCCCGGCCACACGTGCGTACGCCGGATGGAGGAAGGGTCCGCTGAGCCCGCCGTCCGCCTGGTGCCAATCCTCCCAGAGCGAGAGGAGTCCGGGGGAGAGGGTGCCTATGGGCTCGGCGTGCATCGCGCTGGCTCCAGACTCGAGATCAGTATCCGAAGTGCAACCATCCTTCGCCCTCCAACCGACTGAGGAAGACGTCCGAGGTGGAGAACGCCTGCTGCACGCGCGGATTCGACGTGTGCAGCAGCATCCACGTGCGACCCGGGCGTATGCGACAGGACGTCGCCTTGAACGCGGCGCTCCAGGCCGGATCCGACTGGCCGGTCAGTGCCACGTTCCCTTCGTCTAGCGCGTCGGCGAACAGATGCTCGAGCACCGACTCCTGCGCGTCGGGGGCCGCCCCGAGCTGCAACACACGGCCCACGCCTCCGGAGCGCGAATAATATACGTACCAGCCCACGGTCTCGCCCGGAGCTCCGACGGAGGCGACCCTCAGGGTTTGGTCGCGACGGGTCCTGCGCAGGATCTCGAGCAGCCACGCGATGCTTGCCTCGGTATAGATCGGTGTGAGGGAGAGATGCGCGGTGAGCCGCCCCATGAGAGCCACGAGCGACTTCGCGTCCAGACCGTTGTCTCGGTCGATGGGGGCGCTCCGCCCCGATGAGCCGGACAGAGCACGCGCCACCGTGCCCGGCATCGTGGAGAGACCGGTCAAGGCACGGTTGACGGCCGATGGGGCCTTCCATCCGGTCAATACCTCGTTCATGAGGTGTACACCGAGGCCGGCCGGTCGCAGGACTCGAAACCATCGGTTCGACCGGGGCAGCAGGGTCGTGGCGCCGAGCGCTTCGGAGATCTTGCGAGCCGTGGCGTTCCCGTCCGCCAGGGTCAGGTCGGGCTCCCTGGCGCTCAAGGCCCGCATGAGCTGGATGGCCGCCAGGCCGTCCCTCTGTCCGGGCGCCACGATGAAGTTGTGGGATACCACACTTCGAATCGGCACTCCGTCGAGGAGCATGGGTCTCGGCATGGACCCGAGACACCCGACGAGATCACCGGACTTGCCGACGCACGCAAAGGAGGGAAGCGAGTCGTCGAGCCATGGGCGGCCGAAGAAGATGTCGTCGAGGAAGTCCCTCAGCTCGTCGCGGGGGGCACCTTCGCCAAAGCCCTGACGATGCAAGTCGACGACCTGGTCCATGTCGTCGGGCGTCAACGGACGGACGTGGGCCTTCGACACGGGGTTCCGGTGGCCTTCGCCCCCTGGGGGGGCACTTTCGACGTCGGGGCGGAACAGGTGCGATCTCCTTCCTCGGGTGCAGGCGCTGACGGGACCGAGCGAAGACTATCGGGCGCAAGCTCCATACCGCCCGGCCACACCCCGGAATGCCCTTTCGCCACTGGCTCGTCGCCCGGAGTACCCCGGCGCCTGTGTCTCGCGAACGCGTCACACCCGGAGGATCGTCGCGTGCCCGAGGCACCCTGGAAGCCCTTGCCAGGACCGTCCCAGCACGCGCCCACACCCCCTCCGAAGGGTCTGTCTCGCTGGCCCGGATCGTGCACCCTGGGTTCCGCGAACAGCCCATCGACCCCACGCTCCGCCCCGGCACGATCCGTGACCCAGCGCACGACCCGTCCATCGATCCGTACCCGCAAGCTCCGCCCCACGTGACGTCCGTGAGCGCCGGCATCGCCCTCGGCTTCGTGGGCGCCCGGCTCGAGCTCGCACAGGTGGATTGAGGTGCACGCCCGGGGGCCCGACACGAGTCTGGAGTTGTTGGGCATCGAGCCCCTGGAGAAGCACGCGCGCAGCCTGGCAGCGCTCCTCACCGTGGGTCGGCGACGCAGCGTCCGCGGAAACCCACACCTGGACCGACTGGACGACCACATGCGGGTGCTGCGCGGCGTCTACGTGGACCTGTCGGGCGACGCGCGGAGCGGTGAGCCTTCGTCCCCCGCCGCGGAGAGGTTGCTCGACAACTTCCATACGATCTCGGCTGCCGCGAGGGACATCCGACACGATCTTCCACGGGCGTTCTACCGCCGGCTCCCCTCAGTCGCCGCAGACGAGTTCGCGGGACTTCCACGGATCTACGCGATGGCGCAGGAGCTCATCGGGCACAGCGCGGGTCGTCTAGACCCGCAACGACTCCATCGCTTCATCAACGCATTCCAGTCGGTCACGCCCCTCACCATCGGGGAGCTCTGGGCTTGGCCGAGCGTGCTGAAGCTGGGGTTGCTCGACTACCTGAGGACCCGCGCCGATGTTCTGGCGGGCGATCGAGCCTGCCGCGTCGAGGCCGACCGCATTGCCTCGGCCCCAGCCGTCGCCGCCGGTCGCAGTGAGTGGCCCGCCGAGCTGCATCCGGCGTTCGTCATTCGTCTTCTGCGACATACGCGGGAGCAAGGTCTCGCCGCCGGACTCCTTCGCCAGCAGCTGGACGGGTCGCTGGCCGCGCAAGGTCTGAGCCTCGAGGACGCGATCCGGTCCGAGGGTCGCCATGAAGCCACGGAACAGGCGTTCATGTCCAGCCTGGTGGGCAGCTTGCGTTTGATCTCGACCTTCGACTGGACGGAGTTCTTCGAAAGCGTCAGCCTCGTCGAACAGGTGCTTCAGCGTGACCCCGCCGGTGTCTATGGGCTCATGGACTTCCGGAGCCGGAACCGGTACCGGAACGCGGTGGAGGAGCTCGCCGAGCCCACCGGAGATTCACAGCTGCGGCTCGCCTTGAAGAGCGTGGAACGTGCGCGCCAGATGGCGGAACGGTCACCCGAGGCGCGCGAGGCCCACGTCGGCCATTATCTCATCGGCAGGGGCCGAAGGGGATTCGAGGAAGGCATCGGCTGGCGACCCGGATTCCTGGTACGCCTCCGCCGAACGTTCTTCCGGTATGCCACCCCCGGCTATCTGGGCACCATCGCCCTGGGCACCGCGAGTCTCGTCGCGGTGGCGGTGGCCGTCGCCTACCAGAGCGGGTGGCGGGGGAGCCTCTTGGTCGGTATCGCTCTGCTGGCGATGGTGCCCGCCAGCGAGCTGACCATCCAGATCCTTCAGCGGATCATCAGCAATCTGATTCCGCCCAGGCGGGTTCCGCGCCTCGAGCTCGTGAGCGTTCCGGAGGACGATCGCACCATGGTGATCGTCCCCACGATGCTCGATAGCGTGGATGGGGTGGCCGACCTCATCGCGCATCTCGAAGTCCAGGCCCTGGGGAACGTCGACGAGCGGATCCACTTCGCACTGCTGAGCGACTTCCGGGATGCTCCGGCAGAAACGCTCCAGCGCGACGGGAAGATCCTCGCGGCGGCCCGGGACGGTATCGAGGCGCTGAACCGGAAGCACGCGGCGGGCCAGCAGGACCGATTCTTCCTCTTCCATCGCAGGCGGCTGTGGAACGAGCAGGAAGGGCTTTGGATGGGTTGGGAACGGAAGCGGGGTAAGATCGAGGAGTTCAATCGTCTGCTCCGCGGCGCTACCGATACGAGCTTCGACCTCCACGTGGGCGATTTGGACATCCTTCCGAGGGTCCGGTACTGCATCACCCTGGACAGCGATACGCGCCTCCCGCGTGACGCGGCGAAAGAGCTGATCGGCATCATCTCGCATCCACTCAATCGCCCGGAGTTCGATGCCGACGCGGGGCGCGTCACGGATGGATACGGGATCCTTCAGCCCCGCATCAGCGTGACCTTCGCCAGCGCCGCGGGATCGCTCTTCGCGCGACTCTACGCGGGCCACACCGGCGTGGATCCATATACGACGGCGGTGTCCGATACCTACCAGGATCTGTTCAACGAGGGGATCTTCACCGGCAAGGGGCTCTACCACGTCGACGCGTTCATGGCGTCCCTCGAGGACACCGTTCCCGAGAACACGCTGCTGTCCCACGACCTCTTCGAGGGGCTCCACGCACGCGTGGCGCTCGTGTCGGACGTGGAGTTGGTCGACGAGTATCCCTCGAGCGTTCTGGCACACGCCAGCCGGCAACACCGGTGGACGCGGGGTGATTGGCAGATCCTGGCCTGGCTCTTCCCATGGGTCCCATCGCGCCAAGGCTTGAAGCGGAACCCCCTCCCCCTCATGGGGCGCTGGAAGATCCTGGACAACCTGCGCCGGAGCCTCGTGACGCCCACGCTCCTCGCCCTCCTCCTGGCCGCGTGGACGGTGCTTCCGGATCCGCGCTGGTACTGGATGACGGCCGTCATCACCGTGATCGCGTCGCAACTCCTGCCCATCCTCGGCCGCCTGCTGGTGGGCCCCCGGCGGTCGCAATCGTTCCCGGTCTTCTGGCGCAACCTGAGGAAGGACGCCGCCACCGCCATGGCTCAGGTCCTCCTGGGCGTGACCTTCCTCGTCTACAATGCGTGGAAGACCCTGCACGCCATCCTGGTCACGCTCCTTCGTTTGACGGTGACCCGTCGGCGACTGCTGGAGTGGGAAACGTCGGCGGCCACGCATGCGCGCTCGAAGGCGTTGACCGGACGAGCTGGGTTGTGGCGCGCGGCGGTCCAGATGAAGGTCAGCCCCCTGACCGCGACGGGCATGGGCCTGATGCTGGCCCTCGCGCAGCCGACGGCGCTCCCGTCCGCGGCGCCGTTCCTGCTCCTTTGGCTCCTGGCCCCCCTCGTAGCGTATTGGCTGAGCGTCCCGGTCGGGCCGCGCCAACGACCGCTCACCGCGGCCGAGCGCGCGGTACTCCGGCGTACCGCCAGGACTACGTGGCGCTATTTCGAGACCTTCGTCACGGCCGAGAGCGGATGGCTTCCTCCGGACAACTATCAGGAAGCGAGGCCAGAGACGTCCAATGAACCTCAACTGGCGACACGGACGTCTCCCACCAACATCGCCATGGGCCTGCTCTCGACCCTGGCCGCGCACGACCTCGGCTACATCTCCACCGGATGCCTGATCGTACGTCTCGACCGCACGCTCACTTCCCTGGAGGGTCTCGTGCGCCACCAGGGACACTTCTTGAACTGGTACGACACCGCAACGCTGGAGCCTCTGGCTCCACGATATGTCTCGACGGTCGACAGCGGCAATCTGGCCGGGGCTCTGATGGCCTTGGCCCAAGGCCTGTCGGAGCTCCCCCACGACTCGCGGACCGAAGAGCGTCTCCTGGAAGGCGTGCTCGACACCGCCGAGGTGCTATGGGGCCTGGCAGGCCGGGAGCAGGCACCCCTGGCGTCACTGTTCGCACGGGAGGTGGTCTCCGCCGTGAGGGTCGGTTCGAGCACCGACTCGCTCGATGAGTTGGCCGCCATCGGACGTCGAGCGTCCATGGAGCTCGACGTCGACCCGGAGCGGGACGTTGCCTTCTGGGTGCGGGCGCTGGTGAACGCCATCGACGAAGTGCGTACACCTGATACCGACGCAGCCGGCCAGGCCGCCATGCTCGCCTCGCTATCCGCGCGTATGACGCTCATGGCCAACCAGATGCGGTTCGGCTTCCTCTACGACCGGCGGCGACGGCTATTCACCATCGGCTACCGGCTGGCCGACGCGAACGGTCCGGGCGGACCCGATGGCGCGTACTACGACATGCTGGCTTCGGAGGCGCGCCTCGCCAGCTTCATCGCAATCGCCAAAGGCGACGTGCCCCAGCACCATTGGTTCCACCTGGGCCGCATGGTGACGAACATCGGAGGCCGGGCCTCCCTGATGTCGTGGGGAGGAACGATGTTCGAGTACCTCATGCCACTGCTGGTGATGCGCAGCTTCCCCGGCACCCTCCTCGACCAGAGCTGCCGCGCGAGCACCGCTCGCCAGATCGAGTATGGGCGCCGCAGGAAGGTCCCATGGGGGATCTCGGAGTCGGCCTATCCATTGACCGACCGGGCCGGGACCTACCAGTACAAGGCTTTCGGCGTACCCGGTCTGGGCCTTTCCCGCGGCCTCGACGAAGACCTGGTGGTGGCCCCCTACGCCACGGCGTTGGCCAGCCTCGTGGATCCCGGAGCGGCCGTGGCCAACCTGGAGCACCTCGCGCGCGATGGGGGGGAAGGACGATTCGGTTTTTACGAATCCATCGAGTACGCCAGCGCCCGCCCGGCGGGGACCCAAGGAACGGAGGTGGTGAGCGCGTATTTCAGCCATCACCAGGGCATGTCCATGGTCGCGCTCACCAACGTCATCCGGGACGACGTCTTCGTGCGTCGCTTCCACATGGATCCCGGGGTCCAGGCCACGGAGTTGCTCCTTCAGGAGCGGGTGCCGCGGGAGGCGATCATCTCCGAGCCTCGGCCAGCCAAGGGCGCGGCGGTGACGTCATCGGCCCCGACCCTGGCATCGCGACGCTTCCGGACTCCGCACACCACGAGCCCACACACCCACTATCTGTCGAACGGACGCTACACCACCGCGGTGACGCACGCCGGCGGGGGGCACAGCACGTGGCGCGGCCTGTCGGTCACCCGATACCGGGAGGACCGAACATCGGACGCGGGCGCGCACTTCATCTATCTGCGTGACCCGTGGTCGGGCGTAGTCTGGTCTCCCACCTACCTCCCTTCCCGCCGCGACCCGGACGAGTACGAAGTCAAGTTCGACCTCGACAAAGCAACGTTCCGACGTCGAGATGGCGATTTCGAGACGCGGCTCGAGATCACCGTCTCCCCCGAGGACGATGTCGAGGTCCGGCGTCTGACCATCGCGAACCACGGGCAGCTGGCCCGCGAGATCGAAGTGACGAGCTACGCAGAGGTCGTTCTCGGACGTCCGGAGGACGATGCAGCCCACCCCGCCTTCGGTAAGCTTTTCATAGAGACGGAGCACGATGCGCAGAACGCGGGTTTGCTCTTCAGCCGTCGCCCTCGCGACTCCGCCGAGTCACCGATCTGGGCGTTCCACGTCCTCGGCGTGGACAACCGTGCCGGAGGCGCGGTGGAGTGGGAGACGGATCGGGCCCAATTCCTGGGTCGAGGCCGTTCCACCTGCGATCCGGTCGCGCTCGATGGTCGTCCGCTGTCGGGAACCACGGGGGCGGTGCTGGACCCTGTGGCCGCCCTGCGCGACCGGATTCGCCTTCAGCCGGGTGCGTTCGCAAGCGTGACCTTCGCCACGGGTGTCGCGCCGGACCGGGAGTCCGCCCGGGCGCTGGTGGCGAAGTACCGCGACGGGAACGCGGCAACGCGGGCTTTCTCCATGGCGTTCACCCATGCGCGTGTCACCCTCGAGCACCTGGGTCTCACGAATGACCACGCCATGCTCTTCTCCCGGGTGGCCTCCCGTGTGTTCGGCACGGACGCCTCGTGCATCAGCGCGGATGCCCTGGAGCAGAACACCCTCGGGCAGTCGAATCTCTGGGGCCACGGCATCTCCGGCGACCTGCCGATCGTGCTCGTGTGCGTGTCCGAGATGAGCGAGATCTCCCTCGTTCGACAGGTCCTCCTGGCGCAGGAGTACTGGCGTGTGAAGAACCTCCGCGCCGATGTCGTCATCATCAACGATCATCCGGCCGACTACGCCGACGAGGTGCAACGCCGGCTCACGGAGCTCGTGCGGGAACCGCACTGGGCGGGCTTCCGGGACGCACCGGGGGGCATCTTCCTCATGCGCGCCGAGGGCATGGCCGAAGCGGACCGGCATCTCCTGGCGGCCGTCGCGCGCGTCGTCCTTCGTGGCACGTGGGGCGGGTTGGCGCCGCAACTCCATCGTCCCGCACCCTGGCTCCATGAGAAGCGGGTCCTACCGCTCGACTCGGAACCGCGACCACCCGAAGTGGCCGCGAGCCCGCCCCCGGTGCCCCCCCTGCTGATGTGGAACGGCTCCGGGGGCTTCACCGAGGACGGCCGGCAGTACGTCATCGTCCTGGAAGGAAACCAGGAGACGCCTCTCCCGTGGTCGAATGTCATCGCGAACCCGGACGTCGGGACGATCGTGAGCAGCTCCGGGGCCACGTTCACGTGGTCGGAGAACAGCCGCCAGAACTGCCTGACACCCTACGCAAACGATCCGGTGGCAGACCCGACGGGGGAGGCCATCTACCTCCGCGACGAGGTCTCCGGGGCGACCTGGGGCGCCACCCCCGGTCCGTCCCCGCGCGCCCGGGACTCGGGACGTTGGGTGGTTCGACACGAGGCCGGCGTAACACGCTATCAGCACGCCACCCGGGGCCTGGAGCAGGAGTTGGCGGTGTTCGTCGACATCGAGGACCCGGTCAAGCAGTCCATGCTCACCCTCACCAACAACTCCGACGACCCCCGCCGCCTCAGTATCTTCGCCTACGCGGAGTGGCGCCTCGGTCCCCCGCGAATCGGAGAGCAGCGCTTCGTCGTCACGAGCGTCGACACGTCCACGACAGCGCTACTCGCACGCAACGCGTACAACGAGGAGTTCGGTGGGCGGGTGGCCTTCTTCCATGCCACGGAATCCGCCCGTTCCCATACATGCGATCGTACGGAGTTCATCGGGCGGAACAGAACGCTGGCCAGACCCGCCGCCCTGGAGCGTGAAGAGCTCGAGGGCCGTATCGGCGCCGGGCTGGACCCGTGTGCCGCGCTCCAGATCACGGTAGAGATTCCGCCCGGGGAATCGCGCCGCATTGCAGTCGTGCTCGGCCAGGCACCGCACGCCGAGGCCGCGTCCGGTTTCGCAGCGAAGTACGCGTCTCTGACGGAGGTCGAGGCGTCGCTCGCGAGGGTGGACCGCTTCTGGGACGAGACCCTCGGAGCCGTGCAGGTGCGCACACCCGACGATTCGTTCGATCTCATGATGAACCGTTGGCTGGTCTATCAGTCGTTGAGCTGCCGCGTGTGGGCCCGGAGCGGGCCGTCCCAACCCGGCGGCGCGTTCGGGTTCCGAGATCAGCTCCAGGACGTCCTGTCCCTGCTGTTCACGCGACCCGATCTGTGCCGTGCCCACCTGCTCCGAGCCGCGTCCCGTCAGTTCGTGGAGGGGGACGTGCAACATTGGTGGCACCCCCCGGCAGGGCGGGGCACACGTACCCGTTGCTCCGACGATCTCCTCTGGCTCCCCTACGCGGTGGCCGCATACGTCCGCCACACCGGTGACATGGGCGTCCTCGACGAGCCCGTCCCGTTCCTGGACGCGCCCCTCCTCACGGAGGAGGAACAGGAGGTGTACATCCTGCCCTCGGTGTCCGACGAGACCGCATCGCTGTTCGAACACATGCGCCGCGCCATCGATCGATCGCTGCGGTACGGGTCGCATGGCCTACCCCTCATCGGCTCAGGAGACTGGAACGACGGCATGAACCGCGTCGGTGCCGGCGGACGGGGAGAGAGCGTGTGGCTCGGCTGGTTCCTCGTGGTCGTCCTCAAGCAGACGGCGGAGCTCTGCGACCTGCGCGGTCGACAGGATCTGGCACAACGGTACCGCAGTCAGGCTCGCTGGCTCACTGGCATGCTGGAGCTGGCCTGGGACGGAGGCTGGTACCGCCGCGCCTACTATGACGATGGGGCGCCCCTCGGGTCGGTTCAGAGCGACGAATGCAAGCTCGATTCCTTGACCCAGTCGTGGTCGGTCATCTCGGGAGCCGCCAACGCGAGGCGAGCCGAACGGGCCATGGATGCGGTTCGCACACACCTCGTCCGTCGCGAAGCGCGCCTCGTCCTGCTCCTCACGCCCCCCTTCGATCGCACCCCTCACGACCCCGGCTACATCAAGGGTTACCTACCCGGCATCCGCGAGAACGGCGCCCAGTATACGCACGCAGCCCTATGGACGGTCATCGCGCTGGCACGCCAGGGTCTGGGCGACGAGGCGATGGAGTTGTTCCACATGATCAACCCCATCAATCACGCGCGCACGCCCGAGGGCGCAGACTGGTACAAGGGAGAGCCCTATGCCGTCGCAGCCGACGTCTACGCGCACGCCAGCCACGTCGGGCGGGGGGGATGGACGTGGTACACGGGCTCGGCCGGATGGATGTACCAGGCCGGGATCGACAGCCTGATGGGACTCCGCCGTCGAGGGGACACGCTCACCATGGACCCCTGCATCCCGGCCATGTGGCCCGAGTGCGAGATCGACTTGCGTCACGGGGCGAGCCTGTACCGCATCGTGATCGAGAACCCCGAGCGTCGGCAGCGCGGCGTCCGCTCAGCCACACTCGACGGAGACGCGGTGAACGCCGCCCAGATCCCCCTTCTGGACGACGGTCGGGAGCACGCAGTCGTGATCGTTCTCGGCGGACAGGACGCCAGCGAGACCGGGTGACTCATGCGTGCGGTGGTGTCTCACGGCTGCGTCACACCGTTACGACCGTCGCTCGCCTGCGGCACCCGAAAACCCTTACGACAGGCCAACATTCGCGCATACGCGCGCGTCCTGGACGCATCCTCCAGTGGCCCGGTTCCTGCACTCGTTGCCCCAGTGGACCCCGCGCGCCTACCGCACTCTTGGAGTCGGGCATGACCTTCTTGGAACACGCTGATTCGGTAAGATCGGGCGACGCCCCATTCGACGAATCGAGGCCGCGGCTCGAGATCTTCTCTGCTTGCCCCGCATCGGTCGGCGAACTCGGGCGTCCGTATCTCGAACGAGCGCGCGAAGTCGCGAGGTGGAGCGAGACCCACGGATGTCGCGGTATGCTGATCTACTGCGACAACCGCTTGGTGGACCCCTGGCTGCTGGCTCAGATCATCATCGCCAACACTCGGGCTTTGGCCCCCCTGGTCGCGGTCCAACCCCTCTACATGCATCCCTATTCGCTCGCCAACATGATCGCGACGCTCGCTGCGCTCCACGGGCGAAGGGTCTATGTCAATTGGGTGGCTGGCGGGTTCAAGAACGACCTCACCGCACTCGCGGACGGCGTACCGCACGACGACCGATACGAACGGCTCGTCGAGTACGCGACCCTCGTGAGACGCCTGACCAACGGGGACCGGGTCACACATACCGGGAAGTACTTCGAAGCGCGCGGCTTGACACTTCAGCCGAACGTGACCCCCGACCTCAGGCCCGGGTTCATGGTCTCCGGCTCCTCGGCCTCGGGTGTGGCCGCGGCCAGAGCCTTGCAGGCTTGCCCCGTGACCTACGCGCTTCCTCCGAAACGGGACGAGGTCCCGGGGAACGGCCCGAAGGACCGAACCGGACTCAGGCTGGGCGTTATCGCTCGCTCCGGGAGCGCGGAAGCCTGGAGGACGGCGTACGCTCGGTTTCCGCCCGACCGAAAGGGCGCTTGGACGCGCGCGCTAGCCCGTAAGTTGTCCGACTCAGATTGGCATGAGCAGCTCTGCCGACTCGCGGACGAACGTGCCGAAACGGCGAACTCGTACTGGATGATTCCCTTCGAGAGTTACAAGTCCATGTGCCCCTACCTCGTTGGAGACCATGAAGAGGTTTCGGAGACGCTCGCGCATTATGTGCGGCGAGGGGTCCGCACCTTCATTCTGGACGAGCCCGAGACCGAGTCAGATCTGGAGAACGCCCGCATCGCCTTCGACATGGCGACGTCCAAGGTGGCGGCGGCAGAGCGAGTGACTACCGCATGACCGGTCTTCTCCACGACTTCGTGACCGAAGCCGCACGATCGCGTCCCGACGCGCGCGCGCTGGTCGGCGAGGATCGAAGCTTCACCTACGCCGAGCTCGACGACTATTCGAATCGGCTCGCGTCGGTGCTCCGGGCCCATGGTTGCGAGCGGGGCGACCGCGTGGCGCTCCTCATGCCCAACTCCGCGCGCGCCATCGCCACGCTCATCGGTGTGCGCAAACCCGGGTGCGCATACGTGCCCCTGTACCCTGCCGGTGGTCTCAGTCGGATCGCGGACATGCTCCACCAATGCGAGCCCAGGGTTTTGCTCGCGGAAGCTTGTGGACCGGAGGTCCTGAGCGATCTGGATACCCGGGGCGTGGTGACGGGGTGGCTCGGGCCGAACCCCGCGCCTCGCGGGATGGACTTCACTGTGGCGGACATCGCAGCCGCGGCGGCGGATCCACAGGAAGGGGACGTGGGCCCTGATGACCTGGCTTACATCCTGTTCACGTCCGGAACGACGGGCCGGCCCAAGGGCGTTCCCATCCGGCATCGAAGCGCGCGGACGTTCGTCGACTGGGCCGTCGACAACTTCGGACTGGGTCCCGACGACCGGCTCTCCGGACACACCGCTCTTACGTTCGACCTGTCGGTGTTCGACATCTTTGCGACCTTCGGAGCCTGCGCTGAGCTCCACCTGGTGCCCAAGAGGGTCCGCCTGCTCCCGCACGCGGTCGCTCGCTTCATCCAGGAGCGGGAGCTTACGCTCTGGTTCTCGGTACCGTCTCAGCTGGCCTACGTGGCCCGCTTCGACGGCCTCGGGAGCGACGACCTCTGCACGCTCCGACACGTGGTCTGGTGCGGCGACGTCCTTCCGACCCCGAGCCTCCTCTATTGGAAGGAACGCTTGTCTGGTGTCACGTTCACGAACCTCTACGGGCCCACGGAAGCGACGGTGGCCAGCAGCTACTACACGGTGGCCAGCGACTTCGACGACCCGACCGCCGTCATTCCCATCGGACACGCTTGTGACGGAGAGGAGCTTCTGGTGCTCGACGAGGACCTGATGAGCTTGCCGGAGGGGGTCGCAGGCGACATCTACATCGGAGGCGTGGGGCTGAGCCCGGGATACTGGCGGGACCCGGTGCGCACCCAGGAGGTATTCGTTACCGATCCGAGATCATCGAACGGACCGGAACGCCTCTACCGGACGGGTGATCGTGGCAGGCGCGGCCCTGAGGGGGTGGTCGAATTCCTGGGGCGCGCCGACTTCCAGATCAAGACCGCCGGATATCGCGTCGAGCCTGCCGAGGTCGAGCGTGCCGTGCTCGCGTTGTCAGCGGTGACGTCGTGCGTGGTCGTTGCGGTAACCGTGGACGACTTCAGCGGGAGCGCGGTCGGGTGCGTGTACGTCCCTTCACCCGAGGCGGCTCTCCACGCCGCCGAGATGAAGAAGCGCCTTGTCGATGCCCTCCCCGCCTACATGGTGCCCTCGAGATGGCGCGCGGTCGACGAGCTTCCCCTCGACGGTCGCGGCAAGGTCGATCGTGTCCGCGCCAGGATGCTCCTGGAAGACGCCCCGGATGCAAGGTCTACCGGGGACCCGCGTATCCTCGAGCAGCTCCAGCGTACATGATCGATCCAGGCCGACAGCAAGTGGCGCTCCCACACGGTGCGGGGGTAGAGTCAGTGGTCCATGGGCTCTTTCGCGACCGGCTCCAGCTCGACGTCGAGGTCGATACAGATGTCATCGTGGACGGCATGCTCGATTCGCTCGGGTTCGTCCAGCTCCTACTCGCTCTCGAGGAGACGTTCGGCATCAAGGTCGATCTGTCGGTCCTCGAGCTAGACGAATTCAGCTCGGTGGCCAGCGTCGCTCGCCTGGTGAAGACGATCGCGGAAGGGGCTACATGACCCCCCATGGGCCCTCGACTCCGGGCCGGCCGGATGCATCACCGGTTCCCGAGGAGGCAACCTTGACCGACACCGGAAAGCGTATCCTCATCGTCGAGGACGACGAAGACAGCAGGGAGATCTACTGCGAGATCCTGGAAGAGAGCGGCTTCGAGGTCGACACGGCGGTCACTGGCCCAGAGGCGCTCGCCATGGCCCGGGAACGGCATCCCGACGCGATCCTGATGGATATCTCGGTCCCCGAGATGGACGGCTGGACGGTCACATCGGAGCTGAACGCAGATCCCACCACTGCGGACATCCCGGTCATCGTCGTCACCGCGTACGCCTTCAGCGCAGACCGTGCCCGTGCCGAGAGCCTGGGGTGTGCCGGCTTCCTCACGAAGCCGTGCGAGCCCAGCCGTGTGCTCGCGGAGATCCAGCGGACGCTCGACCAATAGACACGCGCCCGGTGGGAAGTCTTCTCCCTGCCGAGACGCGTGGCCTGAAGCCGTCAGTCCGCCTTCGGAAGCGACATCTCGAAGCGCAGGGTCAGCGCTCCGTCATCGGCCGTCCCGACTAGCAGATCGGAGCCCATTTCCCGAAGCGTCTGACGTCCGGAGGAGAACGAGAGCGCCTCCGCCGAAAGGGTGTAGCCCTCCGAGCCAGGACCGGTCCGAAACATGAGGAACGGATCCTCCTGTCGCGCGGTAAGGTGCTCACCGCGACCCGCCAACGAGAACGCCACCACGTCTCCGTCCCCGGCATGGG
>CAYGKI010000004.1:15481-22892 GCA_964350235.1 uncultured Gemmatimonadaceae bacterium
GGGCGCGCAACTCGACCCTGCCGTCTCGCGTCAGCAACGCCACGCGGAGGGCGAGACCGAGAAGGGCCTGAGCAATCCCATGGGACGGTCCGTACCGCGCCCCCTCGACCTCCGTCCGGACCACCAGCTCCGACCCTCGCGCCTCCGTGACAGGCCGGACGACTTCCGCGACGAGCGTGACGCAGTCCTCCACCGAGAAGCGCAGCGAGCCGTGAAAATGTTCCTCGGGGGAGGTCAACGTCAGGAGGTCGCTGATGGACGTTGCGGCGCTGGCTGCCGCCCGGTGAATGATGCTCACCGCGCGGTGCTGCTCCTCGTTCAGAGGTCCTACCTGCTCGTCACGGAGCCTCCCCGCGAGCATGACGACCGACCCCAGAGGCGACAGGAGGAGATGGACCACCTCGCGGAGAAGGCTCCGAGAGAACGGGTTGGCCGCGATCCCCTCCTCCGCCCCCCCCAGCGCCCGTTCCGTGACCTCGAAGGCCCGCAGGGTCCGCAGCAAGGACCCGTCCTCTCCGGACCAGTCGTCGAGGACCGCTCCACGCAGTGAACGCAGCAGAGGGCATCGATCGACCTGCGCGTTTCCGGGTGGGATGGGCTCGTGACCCGCCAGCACGTCCCTGATGCTCTCGACCACCTCCGCCATGGCCTCACGAACCATATCCCTGTCGGGCGACAAGAGGGGCTCGATGGGACACTGCTCGACCACGGATTCGGCTGCTCGCTCGAGGAAGTCCGGCTCCGTCACGCCGACCGTGGACTCGAGTCTCATGGTGACGGGCTCGGGTCCGGCGGGCTCCGGGGAATCCAGAACGTGAAGACACTGCCCTTGCCGAGCTCGCTCTCCACTCCGATGTCTCCGCCGAGGACGTGGCTCAGCTCGCGGGCGGCGGAGAGCCCGATGCCCACGCCCCCCGCAGTGCGCGTGAGTCCCTGGCTCACCTGCCAGAAGCGCTCGAAGATGAGTTCCTGATCCTCGGTGCCGATCCCGATTCCAGTGTCGTGGATCTCGAACGAGACCCGATCCTCGTCGGCTCGCACCAACACGCGAACCTCCCCCGTCTCGGTGAACTTGAGCGCGTTCCCGACGAGGTTGATGAGGATCATCCGGAGGGGGTTGGCCGCGGTGGAAACCATGACCGGCTCGTCCGGCACCTCGATGCTGAGCGTGAGTCCGCGAGCAAGGGCCACGGGCTCGCACATCTCGCCCACCTCTCGTGCCGTCGTGCGCACATCGAACCGAGACGGCCCTTCGAGATCCGGACTCGTGTCGAGTCCCACGAGGCTGAGGATCTCGTCGATCATGCCGTTGAGGTGCCGAACCGCGGCTTGGATCCGCACCAACTTCGCCTTCTGGTCGGCATCGAGGCGATCGTCCCGTTCCAGCAGGTCCGCGTAGCCCAGGATTCCGTTGAGCGGTGTCCGAAACTCGTGGGACAGCGCAGACATGAAGAATCCCTTCGTGCGGTTCGCGGATTCGGCCTCCATCTTCGCCGTGCGGACCTGCTCCTCCGTCCGTCTCCGCGCGGTGATGTCGAGGAAGGTCACGATGGCGCCAGCGACCTGCTCTTCGGGCTCCCCCGTGTCCTGCCCCGGAACACGGACCGGGGCGGCGTTCACCAGCAGCACGATATGTCGGCCGTCCGAGAACCGGATCTCGATCTCCTCGTCACGGAGGACCCGGCCGGTACGGATGAGTCGGGAGATCGGCCACTCCCCCGCCTCGAAGCGCCTCCCGTTCGCCCGGAACGCGGCGTAAGGGGCCTCGTCTCCGAAGGTGGGAGCCGTCAAGGGAACGCCCTCGGCACCCCATATTGCGTGAGCGCGCTCGTTGGCGCTCAGGATCCGACCCGATGGCGCCTCCACGAAGAGGACCCCGGCGGGCAGCTCGTCCATCAACGTCTGAAGACGGGCTCCCTCGAACTCCGCCCGCTCTCTCGCCGCGTGCTCCGCATCCCGTTGATGCTTCGCTTCGGTGATGTCGTACAGCGTGATCACCACACCGTCGATCCGGTCACCCGCGAAGACGTACGGGCGCATCCGCACGCTGAACCAGGTTCCTTCCAGGTTGGAAACCTCACGCTCCACCGAAGTGACGGATGTCAGGACGTGGGCAGCGTCTTCGAGCAGGTCTTCGTACTGCAGGCTATGCGTGAAATGACGGAGCGGGCGGCCTTCGTCACCACGTGTCAGGTTGAAGATCTTCGCGACCGACGGCGAGAACCGTCGCACGTGGAGGTTGCGATCCAGGAAGATGGTGGCGACGCTGATGGCTTCGATGAGGTTGGTGAGGTCCGCGGTGGTGTGCTTCAGCTCATCGATGGTGGCGCGATGCTCCTGGTTGACGGTGCTCAGCTCCTCGTTGAGCGACTGGAGCTCCTCCTGACTCGTCTCCATCTCCTCGAGGGCCGTCCGGTGCTGCTCGTTGATGGACTGGAGCTCCTCGTTGGCGGCCCTGAGGTTCTCGACGGTGCTGTCACGCTCCTTGAGCACCGACGAAAGCTGGTGCCGCAAGCGTCGGACGTCCTCCTCCAGGCGAGCCGTCTTCGCGCCGTCGGGGCCACGCCCATCGCCTTCGGCCACCGCACCCCCCGTGGAGACAAGCTCCTCGACCTCCGGGGCTTCGTCGAAGACGACCAGCACGTACGGGTTTTGACCTTCATCGGCGTCCACGGCCCTCAGGCGCACGTCGACGAGGGTCGATCGACCGTCCATCTTTACGCGGACCGACCGCTCCGTGGGCGTTCCGTCCTCGAACACCTCGTGCAGCGCCGCCCGGAGCTCGATGCGCAGGTCTTCGGACACGAGGTCTAGGAGATTCCACTTCGGAACGCCCCCTTGGGGGCGCAGGAAGCGACCGGCGTTGGGCGACAGGTGCACGACCCGACCGTCGGAATCGACGATGAGGCTCGGTGCCGCGTACGCTTCCAGCATGCGGAGGTGGAGCGCGCCGTACGAGAAGCCGTCTACTCCCCATCCCTGACTTCCTTCGTCCGCCTCCGGGCGATCCGCCCGGGACTGGGGGGGCGGCACCATCCTCGGCAGGAAGCGGCGCTTGCCGTCGAGGCGTCGGTAGATGCGCTGCTTCGCGGTCACCGCCTCGAAGAGGCCCGAGTCCCCGGCAGACTCCGCGGTCCCAAGGAACAGGTAGCCACCCCGGCGGAGCCCGTAGTGGAACGTGAGGAGCACCCGTTCCTGCGCCTCGGATCCCAGGTAGATGAGGAGGTTCCGACAGCTCACGAGATCGAGCTTCGAGAACGGCGGATCCTGCAGCACGTCGTGCGGTGCGAAGAGGATGACGTCGCGGAGCACGTGCTTGACCCTGTAGCCGCCGCTCTCCGGCTCGAAGAAGCCCTCGAGACGCTCGGTGGACACATCGGCGGCGATGGTTCCCGGATAGAGGCCCGTCCGCGCTCGACGGCAGGCCTCCTCGTCGAGGTCGGTGGCGAAGATCTGGATGGCCGGCGGCTGCTCGAGCGTTCCCGCGTGCTCGTGGAGCAGCAACGCGATCGAGTAGGCTTCCTCGCCGGTGGCGCATCCGGCGACCCATACACGCACCTGATCGCCGGCGCTCTTCCCCTCGAAGAGCTTCGGGATCACCTCGCGCTCGAGGGCGGAGAAGGCCTCCGGGTCCCTGAAGAAGCTGCTCACCGAGATCAGGAGGTCCTGGAAGAGTCGATCGACCTCGCTGGCGTCCTGGTCCAGGAGCCGCGCATAGCCCGGCAGCGCATCGACCTGCCGGAACGCCATACGTCGTGCCACCCTTCTCAGCAGCGTGGACCGCTTGTACCCGCTGAAGTCGCGGCCCGTGCGTCTCGTGACCTGTCTGAGAACCACGGCGAGCGTGTCCGGGGAAGAGCTGTCCGCGCCTTCGGCCTGGGGCGCGGATGCGGTCCTGGGGAGCTTGGGTTCCGCTCGTCTCAGATCGATGATGCGGTCCGGCATCTCAGCCACCGGGAGCACCAGGTCCACCTGGCCCGTCTGGATCGCCGACTTGGGCATGGAAGAGAATTCCGCCTCGTCGGGATTCTGCGCCATCGTGATGCCCCCGGCCTCCCGGATCGATCCGATGCCCAGGGTGCCGTCCGACCCCGTTCCGGACAACACGATGCCGATGGCCGCGGCACCGTAGGTCTCCGCCAGGGTGCGAAAGAACAGGTCGATGGGAGCGTGGTGGTCCCGTGGCGCGAGCTCCACTCGTCCATCCACCGCCGAGAGGTTCTTGTTCGGCGGGATGACGTAGACGCGATTGGGCTCGGGCGTGAAGGTCTCGGTGATCTGCTCGACCGGAATATCCGCACAGCTCCGCAGCAGCTCGGCCATTCGGCTCTCGTGGTCCGGATCGAGATGCACGATGACCACGTAGGCCATCCCGCTGTCCGGAGGGACGGCCTCGAAGAACCTTTTCAGGGCAGACAATCCACCGGCTGAAGCCCCCACACCGACGAGCGTGACGTCCGCTACTTCCCCACCGGTGACAGTGGTTCCCTCCACGGCGAGCTCGGTCACGTCGGTTGCGATCCTTATCGGGGAGCTTCGTCAGCCGTCGACCACGCAGACATGAAGACTACCTGCCCGCCAAGACGATGTCCACGAAGCAAGCCACCTGACTCAAGCGGGCTCGTAGCGGTGCTCTCGGGAGATGGACCCGTCAGCGCGATGGATGACCAGCTGGCTCGGAGCCGCCGCAGTCGCCGCGGCCCTGGCGGCACGGACGGCCTCGCGCTTCGTCGAGAACGAGCTCACCGCGGTGGCGGAACCCTCGTCCTGGATCTTCCACCCATCCTCCCCATCGGGCACGACGTGAAGGGTCGCGGCCCCGTCGGGTCGTCGCAGATAATGGTAGGCCGCCGTGATCCCCGCGGCGCCGACCAGCGCCACCCCCAGGGCCGCCGCCGATCGACCGGGATGGGATCGGGCCTCGTCCGCGACCCTCTCCACGGACTCGGACACCGCGTTCTTGACCGACTCCGCGCCCTTGTCGAGCCGCTTCCGCACCTTCTTGGACATCTTGGCCATCACGTTGCTCCGTTCGGGTTATCCAACGACACGCATCCCTCCTTCCGCAGGCCTGGTCGCGGCCCACGCCCTACCTCCCGTCTCCGGGGGCTACCGCCATGATCCCGCCTACGACCGCGGCGACCGCCCCCGTCACCAGCATCCACATGGAGCGGTCGGTAGGCGATCCCGTCACCATCTCGGACACGTCCGATGCGAAGGAGTCGGCGGCGTTCATTCCGAAGAAGACCAGGATCACCCCACCCACCAGCAACGCGCTCCCAATGGCTCTACGTGCGTTCATTGAAACCTCGGCGTTATCGAGCTGCAAATCCCCAGGGACGTGGACGTCCGAACCGCCAACGTCCACCGTAACGGCAAGCACCAATCGTGCCGCGCGACGGAGCACGCCACATGGCCCTCGAGGGAGATGGAAAGGCCAAGCGTTCGCACGAGCATGCCGCCATGACTGGCCATCTGTCGCGGTCCGGCGACACTTCCTGGATCCCGGCCGGCCGAAGAGCCCGGCCTTCCCCTTGGCTCGCATCGTGCACGCTCCGTAGGCATGGCCTCCGCCGGAGCCTTCCCATGATCTGCAGCGATGCAGGAGTCCGAAGTGGCCCGTTCCCTCCGCTCGATCCGAGGCGTGATGGTAGGCGCCGCGCTGTTCGTCGTGCCCCTGTCGATCAGCGCGCAGGAGCGCGCAGCTCCGGCCGCGGCTTCGCTCGAGGAGCTCGCGGAGCGGGTGACCCGGGCCGTCGTGCTCATTGACGTCCGGACCGCCTCCGACACGCGTCAAGGAAGCGGATTCCTCATCGACCCCTCCGGAATCATCCTGACGAATTATCACGTGATCCGCGACGCCCGTGTCGCCCGGGTGAAGCTCGCATCGGGGGACGTCTATGATCAGGTGTCCGTCCTCTCTCAGGACGAGCGCCGCGACATCGCCGTGATCCGCATCGCCGGATTCGAGATGCCCACACTTCCCCTTGGAAACTCCGACAGCGTTCGAATCGGCACCCCCGTCGTCATGGTGGGGAGCCCGCTCGGACTCGACAACACGGTATCCACGGGGATCGTCAGTGGGCGTCGCCAGGAACCCGGGGGCTTTCAGCTGCTCCAGATCACGGCTCCCGCGTCACCTGGATCGAGCGGCGGCGCCGTGCTTTCCGCGGACGGGGAGGTCATCGGGATCGCGGCGTCCCAGCTTCCCTCGGGCCAAAACCTCAACTTCGCCGTCCCCATCAACTACGCGCGGGGAATGATCCAGAACCTCGGGGATCCGCCTCTGGCCGTGTTGGGTCCGATGGCGATGTCGGGTAGCGGCGGCGTGAGCCGGACCAACGCGAGATCGCCCACCGTCAATCAGGGGATGGTGTTCGACCTACAGGACCTTCGAGGCTACGTGGTGGAGTCTTCACTGGACCTCGGCGACGAAGGCGTGCGAAGGACGCGGGTGAGTTATCGACTGATCGATACCATCGGAGGAGTGCCACCGCGCCTGGAGCGGTATCTGGAGAGTGAGACCACCCGGGTCACGGAGCCGTTCGGGACGCAACAGACCACGCGCCGGGAGCGTGTGCGATCGCTGGCGGGGCTGGACGGGCTCGACCCCATCTCGTCGACGGGCGAGGTGACCTGGTGGACGGTAGAGGGCTGGCAGACCGCGGCGCACACGCTGCGCTTCGAAGGAGAACGCGTTCTCGGCGTGGTCCGAGACAGCACTGGGGGCACGCTGGAGCTCGATCAGGCGCTCCCCCGCGGAATCATGATGCGGAACATGCGCGACCTCGCCTTCGCGGTGCTGGATGCCGACTCCCTCGTGGGAAGAAGTGTGGAGTTCGTGACCTTCGATCCCTGGACGGGCGAGATCGCCAACGACCGATATGACGTCCTGAGTGAAGAGGAGATCGAGGTGGGCGGCGCCGGACGCCCGGTCCTTCGCGTGAACGTGGCGACGGGCTTGATCAATGAAACCGTCTTCTTCGAGCGACAGACGCCTCGCATGACTGTTCGACGTGTGAGTCAGGACGGAACGCGAATCGAAGACTCCAGGCGCATCCCAACACTGGTAAGCCCAAGGGAATGAAAAACTTATGCCTGACGCCGTCGAATGGTCGGATCCGGGTATAGGGGTTGCACCTCTCCACAGTGAACGGGAACCCGCCGCCCGATCGGGTGCCGGGGTTCGCCCTCACAGAAGGAGAAGTACACCATGCAGAAACCCATCCTGACCACCAGCACCGTCCTTGCACTGGCGGCAGCCGTAGCGCTGATGCCCGCGAATGCGAATGCGCAGGCCGTCGACGTACCGGATCTCGAGTGCACCGCCCAGGTCTCCCCCCCCCAGGTTGAGGCCGACTCCAAGGCCGTCCGCGTGACGGTCACCTTCTCAGAAGACCTGGGTCGCGTC
>CAYGKI010000004.1:22902-27487 GCA_964350235.1 uncultured Gemmatimonadaceae bacterium
ATCGCCATAGCCTCACCGATGGATGTGCCTCGCGCCGAGATGGCGGCCGGCGAGCCGAGGCCGACCCCGATCCAGATGGGGGATGAAGAGACGGCGTGGACGTTCTGGTTGAATACGTCCTCAGCCGATGAAGGGACGCATTCCGTCGTCTTCGTGGCCGGCGAGAACCGGTGCACGGCGGAGCTGGAAGTGGTTCCGGCCGGCTGAGTTCAGACCGTCCCTCCTCCGGCACCGTGCCGGAGGAGGTGGACGGGTCGAGGCAGCAGAGGATGCAGCGAGGACTTTCGAGACCCACGATTCCTTCCCAGGTCGGAGCGACCATCATCGAGACGGCGCCGTCACGAAGCTCGGAGGCCGCGCTGGCGGACCCGGGGACCCCCGTGGCCCCCGACCCCCGAGGCATGCCCGCACCCCAGGGCACCGATTTCGGTGTCGCCGGCGTGCTGCGGGTGGTCACCCAGGGCGACGGTTCCGTGGATCGGGCTGCGGTGGGCCGAGACGTCGGCAGGACGGACGCCGTGCGCGGCCGGGCGCCCGACGTCACCATCCGCTTCGTGGACCAGATCTCCCCGTCAGGAATCCGAGGGCTGGTCGGCGGATGGGCCGCCTACGACGATGACGGCGTGTATCTCCTCGATCCGTCGACGCGTCAGCCCCTCGCCAAAGTGTCTCAGGGGGATCGCTGGGGTCAGGCCCAAATCCTGTGTCGCCGAGGTCTCGCGCGCGTGCCCTTCCTGTCGACGGCGGTGGACCTCGCGGCCCTGTTCCACCAGTGGGCACCCGTCCACGGCTCCGGCTGGGTCACGCCCGAGGGAAAGGGCGTGCTCGTCGCCGGATGGGCTCATAGCGGCAAGACGGGCGCCCTTCTGTCCGCTTGTGATGGCGGCGCCGCTCTGATTGGGGACGATAGGATCCTCCTGTCACGATCCGGATCGCGCATGATCGGCATGGGGCGGCCCGTCGCCGTGAAGGACTGGCACATGGCCCAGCTCCGTCTAGGGTGCATCGGCCGGAGACCGATCCTGCGGGCGCTGGCTCGTGTGACGCCCTGGCTCGGCTCGTCGTCCGACCAGACCGCGCGCAGGCCCTGGACCCGGCTCGCGACCAGGGCCGTCGGGCGGACCCGGCGAGCGCTGGAGGTGGAGGTGCCGTGCGACCGATTCGGGGTCTCTCCGAAGGATGCCAGGCTCGATGTCCTCATCCTCCTCGAGACGCACCGACACCCTTCCATCGTGGCCGAGGGCGTGGCTCCCGGAGGCACCGCCCGGCGCCTGGCCGCGCAGACCGAGAGAGAGCTGCTGGTGGCCCTCGGAGACCAGTTGGCATTCAAGTACGCCTTCCCCGACGCAGGCTGGAACGAGGTGGAGCGTTGCATTGCCGACGCCCGGAGCATTCTCGAGGACGCGACCCTCGGGATCCCGAGTTTCCGGGTGCGTCACCCCTACCCCTGCTCTCTCGGAGAGCTCGCAACCGCCATCGACGGTGTCGTGGCCGAGGTCTGACATGACCCCGTCCGGGCGCACCCTCACCTTGATCGGCGCCGACGGCGCGGGGAAGTCGACGCAGGCGAAGCGTCTGCGCGACGCGCTGAGCGGATCGGCGAAGTACGTCTACATGGGATCGAATCCCTCGGCCGCCACCCACACCCTCCCGACCACGAAGGCGTGGATCCGCATGAAAGGAGCCCTCGGCAGGGACACCCACCATTCCGGCCCCCCCGAGGAGGGATCCAACGGCCGGCCGGCCAGCCGCATCGAGCGCGGCGCCCAGAACGTCAAGTCCCTTCTCGTGTTGGGGCTCCGCGTGAGCGAGGACCTATACCGGCTGCTGGTGGCCGCCCGGTACGCCCGCTCGGGACATCTCGTGATCATGGACCGGCACCCCTACGCCGACTATTACGCCCGTCGTGTACAGGACACGGATCGCTGGCTCCGGTGGGGCGACCGCATCCACGGATGGCTCCTCCGGCACACGTATCCCCGGCCCCAGAGCCTCGTTCTCCTGGACGCACCCGCCGACGTACTTCATGCCCGAAAGCCGGAGGGGTCCCTTACGGCTCTCGAGGCTCGCCGAAGGGAATACCTCGACCTGATCCGTACCCTCCCCGATGGAAGTGTCACCATCATCGACGCGACCCGATCGGAGGCGTCCATCCTCGATGAACTCCTGCTCCTTACGAGCGCACCCGCCCCGGTCCCGATGCACGTGGGCCGCCCTCCCCCGAGGCCATGATCATGCCGCGACACGTGGCGCCCCTCCTGTGCCTGCTCACCATCCCGTGGCTCATCGCCTGCGACGGTCCGTCGCCGAGCGGCCTCGCTCCGACCGACCCGCGCGACACCCTGACGGTCATGACGTACAACATCTTCCACGATGCCGGGGACCCGGGCCGTGGCGTCCCGCCGTGGCTCCAACGCAGAGACGCGGTAGTCGGGCTCATTCGGAGCGAGGCGCCCGATGTCCTCGGGCTGCAGGAGGCGAAGGTCTGGCAGGTGGACTGGCTCCTCTCGGAGCTTCCCGAGTACGCGGCCGTGGCGCGCGGCCCGTACGCCGATGCCGGGGTGGCGGACGCGGAGACGACGGCCATCCTGTTCCTGAGGGCACGATTCGCACTGCGGGAATCCGGTCATTTCTGGTACTCGGAATCGCCGGACATCGCCGGATCGTACGGCAGCGACGCCTTCGGCGGCATGGCGTCCCCCCGTATGGCGACCTGGGTACGCATCGGAGCGCCGGATCGGCCGCAGGCCCGGGGGCTCTACGTGTTCAACACCCACTTCATCGCAGACGGGCGTGCGGACGATTCCGGCCTCGCCCGCTTCAAGAGCGCCGAGCTCCTGGTTGCGCGGATCACCGAGCGGGAGCAGCGGGATGCTCCATTCTTCGTCGTCGGAGATCTCAACACGGGTCCAGGCTCGTGGCCCGTCAGGTACCTCATGGGGAGCCGGTGCGAATCCGGTGATCCGTGTACCGAGCCGGTAGGGGCCCCCCGGATGATCGACACCTGGGACGCCCGCCACTCCGGCGACACGCGATCGGGCTCACGATGCGATGCGGTGACGGGTGAGGAAGGCTCCCGAGTGGATCACATCCTGGTGAGCGACGCCCTGCCCGAGGGGGGTGACCGACCGGACATCCTGCGCGCGGATATCGTCCTGGGGGTGGAAGGATGCCCCTCCGACCACCGCCCGGTGGTCGCCCGGATCGCGGTCTCCGGGCTCCGAGGACCCTGAATCGCCGACGCGACAATGTCGCGCCGGATATCCAGAACGGGTGCGGGAGAACGCCCCCCCATGCCCCTGAAAGCACCGCCATTCCGCGCCATGCTTGCCTTCCGGGACGACGGACGGCGCTGGTATACCCCGTGCATCGATGGAGAGAGTAGATCCACCAACCCACTCTCGAACTCGGTAGACGGAATGAATCAGATACAGATGACTCGAAAGGTCCGGGGATGGCCGCGTGCGATCCCCGCAGCCCTGCTCCTGGCGATGGGTGCCTGCGGGAACGATCCCGCCGCCGTCGAGCTCGACGGTGACCGGTATGTGGACGAGACGTTCGAGGTCGACCGGGAGAACGACATCCAGTACGGCGCCGCCATGGACGAGACCGGAGCGGAGGAAGCCCTCCTCCTCGATCTCTATCAGCCCGCCGACGACACGCTCGCTCAGCGGCCCGCGGTGATGTGGATTCACGGCGGGAGCTTCCAGCAAGGGCACCGGGGTGAGACGGCCGACTTCGCGCGCAGCTCCGCCCGCCGGGGATTCGTGAGTGTGTCCCTGAGCTACCGCCTCCGGGAGAATCAGGTCTTCGATTATACGGATCCGGACGATTTACTGGGCGAGACGGCCAAGCGTGACGCTCAGCACGATATCCAGGCAGCCGTTCGCTGGCTCAGAGCCGCGGCCGCCGACTTGAAGATCGATCCCGACCGGATCTTCCTGGCCGGATACTCGGCAGGAGGTACCGCGGCGCTCCGCGTCGCCGCCGCATCCCCCGAAGACACGGGATCGAGCGGCAATCCCGAGCAGTCCTCGAGCGTGAGGGCCGTGGTGGCCATCTCCGCGAGCATCGAGACAGGTATGCTCGAGGCGGCCCAGGGTCGCACCCTGCTCATCCACGGAACGGACGACACGAAGGTGCCGCTCGCCCAGGTACAGGCCGCCTGCGCGGCAGTGGACCTGTGCGACCTCGTCACCATCCAGGGTGGGGTGCACAACATGATCACCTCGGCCCATGACGACATCATCTCGGAGACCGCCCGGTTCCTGGCCGCCGCGGTGGCACCTTGATCATGGGCAGGGGCAGCGTGACTACCTCGACCCGTCTGATGTTCGTCCTGTTCTCGCTCTTCACCCTTCTTCCGGCAGCGGTCCGGGCTCAGGCCACCCTCGGTCCGGCCCTCGGCTACCACGACGACTACAAGGTCGGCATCGGTGTAGGGCTCAACGTCCCGATTCAGGAATTCGACGAGGGCGTCGCGATCCTCGCCGACTTCTTCTACTTCTTCCCCGATGGCAGCATCAATTATCTGGAGCTCAACGGGAACCTCACCTACTCCTTTGCCCTCGATCGATCGCCGGTG
>CAYGKI010000005.1:0-13065 GCA_964350235.1 uncultured Gemmatimonadaceae bacterium
GTTGGGGAAGCCGTGGGCGTGCATTCAAGGCGCCCGGGCCGCCGACGGCGCGGTGCTGCTGTTCACCGATGCCGACACCGTGCACCGACCCGACCTGCTGCGTCGGGCCATCCTGGGGATGCAGGAGGAGCGGGCCGACCTCCTCACGCTCATGGGCCGGCAGCTCATGGAGAGCTTCTGGGAGCGCCTGCTGCAGCCCCACGTCTTCCTGGGGATGCTCTTCCGGTTTCCCGACTTCGAGCGGATCGCCGGAAACGATCGGTGGCGGGACGCCATCGCCAATGGACAGTACATCCTCATGCCCACCTCCTCCTACTGGGCGGTGGGCGGCCACGAGGCGGTCCGGGACGAAGTGGTGGAGGACCTGGCGCTCGCCCAGCAGGTGAAGCGGGCGGGGATGCGCCTCCGGATCCGGGGCGCCGAGGAGGGACTGGCCACCAGGATGTACCGGTCGCTGGGCGAGATCGTCGCCGGCTGGTCCAAGAATCTCATGCTCGGCGGGCAGCAGACGTTCCCCCGGTGGATGCGGCCGCTGGTGCCGCCACTCTCGCTGGCCGGGTCGGTAGTGCTCTGGCTCTTGCCTCCCGCGGTGCTCGTGGTCCTCGGCTTCGGCCTGCTGGCAGGGGCGTGGAGCACCGCTTCGGTGGGCGGGGGCCTGGCGTGGTCCGGGGTGGCCGTCGCGGCCAGCGTCGTCCAGTTCGGGTGGTTCGCCCGGCGGTTGGGCGCGCCGGCATGGTACGGGCTTCTGTACCCACTCGGTGCCGGCGTGACGTCGTTCATCATGGCCCGATCGTGGCTCCGCGGGCCGCGGGTGCGGTGGAAGGGGCGGGAGTACCGCGTGCCCACGGCGTCGGAACGGCCGTAGGTGGCCCCCACCGCCCTGGGCCGGGATGAGACCGGCGAGCTTGCCCGGGCGCTGAAGGCGGAAGCGCGTGCGGTGGGCTTCGCGTCCGTGGGCATCGCTCGACCCGATCCCACGGAGCACGGGCCCTTCTACAGAGCCTGGCTCGACCGGGGCTTCCACGGCGAGATGACGTATCTGGCTCGGCCGGAGGCGGTGCGGCGGAGGGAGGATCTTCGGGAAAGTTGGCCGGACACGCGCTCCGTGCTGGTGGTGGCCGACGCCTACGGCGGAGACGACGTGCCCGGTCACGACGAGGACCCGTCCCTGGGTGTCGTGGCGCGGTACGCCCGTGGCGCCGACTATCACAGGGTGCTGGCCCGGAAGCTGGAGCGGCTGCGCGTGTGGCTCGCGGAACGCCTCGAGTTGCCGGAACGGCCGGGTCGCGCCTACGTCGACACCGGCCCCGTGCTCGAGCGGGATCTGGCGCGGCGCGCGGGGTTGGGATGGTTCGGCCGCAACACCATGCTCATCGATCCGCGGCGGGGGTCGTACTTCCTTCTGGGCGCCCTCCTTCTGGAGCTCGACCTGCCCGCGGACGAGCCGTTCGAAGCCGACCGGTGCGGCTCATGCCACGCCTGCCTGGACGCCTGCCCCACCGGGGCGCTCCTGGGCCGCGACGCTGGGGGCGCCCCCGTCATCGACGCCACGCGGTGCATCTCCTACCTGACCATCGAGCTGGACGGCCCGATTCCCAAGGAGCTTCGGCCCCTCATGGGGAACCGGATCTTCGGGTGCGACATCTGTCAGGAGGTGTGCCCGTGGAACGCGCGCATGCCGGAGCGGGTGGCCTCGGAGCCCCGGTATGCGGCCCGGGCGGCGGGTGCCCTTCCCAGCGGTGTCGAGCGGCTGCCGGGTGATGGGGATGGCCCGGGCGAGGCCGCCACCCCCGGGGATGCCCGGGAGGCAGCGCACCCCGGGACCCGCGCTCCCGCCCTCGTCGATCTCATGGAGACGGTCCTCGACGATGCCCGCTGGAACACGTTCTCACGGGCATCCCCGCTCCGGCGCCCGGGACGCGCCGGCTTCGGGCGCAACGTGGCCGTGGCGTTGGGGAACTGGGGCGCCAGCGCGGCGGTTCCGGTCCTGACCCGAGCGCTGCACGATCCTGAAGCCCTGATCCGCCGGCACGCGGCGTGGGCCCTGGGCAGCATCGGGTCCCAGGGTGCTCTGAGCGCGCTGGCGGCGCGCCTTGGGATGGAAGCGGATCCCGAGGTCAGGAGCGAGATCCGAGCCTGGCTCTCCTGAGGGGAGAGTACCTACTCGGCCCTCAGCGCCTCCGACGGCTCCACTCCCAGGGCACGCCGGGCCGGCACCCAAGCCGCCGCCAGGCCCGCCGCGACCATGAGCATGGCCACGGCCGGGGCCAGCCACGGCTCTCCGGGCTCCACCCGGATGGGCAGCATGCCCGTGCCTCCCAGCACCGCCACCGCCAGCGCCCACCCGGCCACCGCGCCTCCCACGAGCTGCAGCGCCGCACGGCCCAGGATGCTGCCGAGGACACGGCTCCGGGACGAGCCAAGCGCCACGCGAACGCCGATCTCGCGGGTCCTCCGGCTCACGGAGAACGCCATGATGGCGTAGAGGCCCATGAGGGAGAGCACCAGCGCCCCCAGACCCAGGCCGCCCAGCGAGGCCGAGAGCCCGCCCAGGAGCGCCCTGGACTCCCAGCCGGCCTGCTCCAGAGGCATGATCTCGTCCACCCGTACGTCTTCCAGACGGCTGGCCACCCGCTGGAGCGGTGGGACCAGGGCGTCGGCGGCCCCGGGCGCCCCGCGCATGACCACGTGGAAGTAGTTCGAGCGGCCCATGCGCACGTAGATGCCGCCTGCGTGCACGGGATCACCGGGGCTCATGCCCAGGTCGGGCACCACGCCCACCACGGTGAGCCACTCCGCCTCGCCGTCCGGGCCTACCTCCTCGACGAGCCGGACGCGGCGTCCCAGGGCGTTGCGTCCTCCCATGTGGCGGGCCACGAAGCTCTCGTTGACGACGACTTCGCCCGCCTCCGGCAGGGCGGCGCCAGGCGCGACCGGGAGGAACTCACGGCCGACCGTGGGCGGGACGCTCAGAGCTTCGAAGAAGCCCGCCGAGACGGCGGTGACCGGGGCGGCCACGGAGGTCGGTCCAGAGGCGACGCCCTCGACCTCCACCGTGCGGAGCGGTGCCTCGTCCCGCGGCAGCCGGGTGGTGTAGGCCATGGCGCGCGGCTCGGTCATGGTCTCGAGGGCTTCCACCACCCTGGCACGAATGGCCTGGATGGAGTCGGTCTGCCACGCCTCGGAGATCTGCAGCGACTGCCCTTCCGACAACGGCGGGGGGATGTAGACGCGCGCGGTCATCATCTCGCCGGACGGAAGCAGGTCCAATCGCTCCGCGTAGCCGGAGAGTGCCCGCGCCAGCGAGACCGACCCGGCGAGGAGCGCCACGGACAGCGCGACCTGAACAGGGATCATCACCCTGGCCGTCCCGCCCAGGCCGGCTCCGGCCACCCCGCGGCCCTGGCCGGCCAACCCGGCTCCCGTTCCGCGGGTCACCCGCAACGCCGGTAGAACACCGGCCACCGTCGATGCCGCCAGGGTCAGCAGAACCACGAAGAGCACCACGCCCGGCGACAGGGACAGGTCCACCCAGAACGGGAGCTCGCCGATGGTCGCCGCGAGCCACGTGATGACGCCCCGCGACGCGGCCAATCCCACCGCGCCCGCCACGCTCCCCAGGACCAGCACCTCGAGGAATATCTGACCCACGAGTCGTGCCCGGGCGGCGCCGAGCGCGGTGCGCACCGCCAGCTCGTCCGCTCGCGCCATGGTTCGGGCCTGGATGAGGTTCGCCACGTTGGCCGCGGCGAGGAGCAGGACCATGACCAGCGCCACCACTACGGCGCTGATCTCGGGGATGCCTCCCACGCCGCGTCGCGTGAAGGGGCGGAGGCTCACCGCCACGGGCTCGGCTCGCCCGCCGCTCAGCGTGGCCGACAGCTGGGCGGCGGCGGCCGTCTCCGACGCGCCCTCGGCGAGGATGCCGTACATGCGGGTGGAGGCGTGGGCGGTCTCGTCGAGGGGGACCCACAAGTCTGCCCGGTCGGGGAAGCCCAGACCCTCCGGCGCGATGCCCACCACCGTTCGCGCCTCGTCTCCGACCTGGAGCGTCCGCCCCACGATCCCGGGATCGGCGCCCCAGGCCGACCTCCAGACCCGGGCGTCCATGACCATCACCGGCTCGGCGCCCGGGGCCGCGTCGGCGGGGACCAGAGGACGACCCAGCACGGGCACGATCGCCATGTGATCGAACGTGCGGGGCGTGACGTGCGCCGCCCTGAGGGGCATGACGTCCGCGCCCGCGGTGATGAACACCTGGGACGTCCGGAACGCGCCGGAGCCGCGCAGGAGCGGCACGCCCTCGGCCACCGCCGCGACGTCTTCGGCCGACGCCGGCACGGGGAACCGCTCCTCCACGCTGCGCACGTCCAGGTCCACCCAGTCGGATCCGGCGGGGAAGGGCAGGCTGGCGAAGACCACGCTGTGCAGCAGGGTGAAGGCCGATGCCGACAGGCCGATCCCCACGGACAGCGCCAGAACCGCGGTGAGGGAGAGGAAGGGCTGCCGGGCTCCGAGTCGTAACGCCAGCCGCAGCTCCGATGCGGAGAAGGTCGAGCCCCGGCGGAGGGCGTCCGCGTTGAGGGTCACGACCACACGGGCGGCATCCAGGGTAGTCGTCAGGGCCGCCAGGCCCGGACTCCGCCGCTTCCGGGCGGTATGCACCTCCACCAGATCACCGATGACCTCTTCGCGGAGGTCGTCCGGAACCAGTCTGGTGAGGAGCCGGCTCGCCACGGGCAGCGTCGTTCTCCCCGAGCTGCCCATCAGGCCCGATCCAGGATGGGGTCCAGTCCGGACCACATGGACCGGAGGGTGTCCCGGACGTCGCGGACCGCCGCGGCCCCTTCGGGCTCCACGCGTACCAGCCTCCGGGCGCGCCCCCCTCGTTCCGGCAGCGGATCGCTCATCCGCATGGAGATGAGACCCTTGTCCTCGAGACGCCGGAGGACCACGTAGATGGTGGCGCGCTGGACGGTGCGGTCGCCGTGCTCGGCGATGTCCTCGGCGATGGAGACCGCGTAGGCCCGTGTTTCTCCCAGGCGCAGCGCGGCCAGCAGCACCATCAGCTCCAGCTCCCCCAACGTCGATCCCATGCCCGACCCCCCCCACATTAGAGTGACAATGTCACGCTAATGAAGGATGGAGAGAACGGCAACAGCACGGCCGTCGAGCGTTGGTCGAACCCGGTGCCGCCCTACAGCACCTTCCCCGGATTCATGAGACCCTTGGGGTCCAGGGCCGCCTTGATGGCGCGCATGGTCGCCAGCGACACGGGATCCTTGTACCGGGCGAGCTCGCCCTTCTTCAGCTTGCCGACCCCGTGCTCGGCGCTGAAGCTCCCTCCGAGCTCGGCGGCGAGGTCGTGCAGACACTCGGAAAGCTCGCGTGCGTGCGCGCGCTTGAACGCCTCCGGGTCGTCGCCCGCCGGGGCCAGCAGGTTGTAGTGGAGGTTGCCGTCCCCGATGTGCCCGTAGATGGAGACGCGGCACGGTGTGATGGCGGCGAGTCGCTCCGCCGCCTTGGCCAGATACTCGGGGATCCGGTCGATGGTCACCGAGACGTCGTGCTTCACGGAGCCGCCCTGGTGCTTCTCGGATTCGGGGATCATCTCGCGCAGCGCCCACAGAGCACCGCGCTGCTGGCTCGACTCGGCGATGACGCCGTCCAGGACTTCCTCCTCCTCCATGCCGCTCACCAGGATCGCCTCGCAGACCTCGCGGAGCTGCTCCTCGCTCTGGCCGGACGACAACTCGAGGAGGACGTAGTGCTCGTGGGCGTCCTCCAGCGGATCCACCAAGGCTTCGCTATACCCGAGGGCCAGCTCCAGCGAGGGCCTGGTGACGTACTCGAAGGAGGTGACGCAGTCGCCGCTCTCGGTACGGGCGCGACCGAGGAGCCTGCAGGCCGCGTCGGCACCGGCCACGGCCAGCCACGCGGTCTGACGCGCGGTGGGGCGAGGAAAGAGCTTGAGCGTGGCGGCTGTGATGATGCCGAGGATGCCCTCCGCGCCGCAGAACAACGACTTCAGGTCCAGCCCGGTGTTGTTCTTCCGGAGCCCCGAGAGGCCCTCGATGACGCGGCCGTCCGGCAGGACGACCTCCAGGCCCAGGCACAGCTCCCGCGCGGTCCCGTAGCGGAGCACCGCGAGACCTCCGGCGTTGGTCGCCAGGGCGCCTCCGATCTGGGCGCTGCCCTCCGAGGCCATGCTCAGGGGGAAGAGGAGTCCTGCCTCCTCGGCGGCGCGCTGGGTGTCCGCCAGCACCATACCCGCATCAACGGTCATGGTGAACCCGACGGGGTCGATGTTACGCACGGCGTTCATGCGGGACAGCGACACCAGGACCTGGCCCTCCGCGGCCTCCGGGGTCCCACCACCGCAGTAGCCCGTGTTGCCACCCTGCGGTACCACGCCCAGGCCCGCTTCGTAGCAGATGGCCATCACCCGGGAAACCTCCTCGGTGCTGGCCGGGCGCACGATGAGCGCGGCTTCTCCCCGGTAGAGGCGGCGCTCGTCCACCAGATACCCCTCGCGCGCCCCCTCGTCGTCCACCACGCCCTTGGGGCCGACCGCCGCGCGAATGCGGTCCAGGGCCTGTTGGCGGCCGAGATCGGTCATGGGTGGGCGATCAGTAGAGGAGGCGGGCGCGGATGGTGCCTTCGATGCCCTTGAGCCGCTCAACCAGGCCGGCGGCGTCCTCGACTTCGGCATCCATGACCACGTACCCCACCTGCGGTGACGTCTGCAGATACTGGGAGGCGATGTTCACTCCCTCCTCCGAGAAGATCTTGTTGATCTTCTCGAGAACGCCCGCAACGTTGCGATGGACGTGCAGGACGCGGCGCAGATCGTCGTTCTCGGGCAGCGACACCTGGGGGAAGTTCACGGCCTGGGTGGTGGACCCGTTGTCCGAGTACTTGACCAGCTTTCCAGCGACCTCCAGGGCGATGTTGCGCTGAGCCTCCTGGGTGCTGCCACCGATGTGCGGCGTGAGGAGCACGTTGTCGAACTTCACCAGCGGTGTGACCAGCGGGTCGCTGTTGGACTCGGGCTCCTCGGGGAAGACGTCCACGGCGGCGCCCGCCAGATGGCCCGACTCCAGCGCCGCCGCCAGGGCGTCGATATCCACCACGCTCCCGCGGGAGGCGTTCACCAGGTGGGTGCCGGGGCGCATGGTCGCCAGCTCCGCGGCACCGATCATCATGCGGGTGGTGGGCGTCTCGGGCACGTGCAGCGTGACCACGTCGGCCTCCCTCAGGAGGTCCGACAGGTGCTCGCGCGAGGACGCGTTGCCCAGAGGCAGCTTGTTCTCGATGTCATTGTAGATGACCTGCATCCCCAGCGCCTCGGCCAGCACGCCGAGCTGGCTCCCGATATGGCCGTACCCGACGATCCCCAGCTTTTTCCCGCGCATCTCGTAGGACTGGGCCGCGGACTTGGTCCACACGCCCCGATGTGCGGCGGCGTTCTTGGCCGGAATCCCCCGGAGGAGGAACACCACCTCGGCCAGAACCAGCTCCGCCACGCTCCGGGTGTTGGAGAACGGAGCGTTGAAGACCGGCACGCCCTTCAGCTCCGCCGTGTCCAGGTCCACCTGGTTGGTGCCGATACAGAAGCAGCCTACGGCGGTGAGCTTCTCCGCCGCCGCGAGCACATCGGTGGTGAGCTGCGTGCGGGAGCGGATGCCGATGAAATGCACGTCGGAGATGGCCTGCTTCAGCTCATCTCCGTCCAGGGACCCGGGAAGCGCCTCGACGTTGGTGTAGCCGGCCTCCCTGAGCGCTTCCTTGGCCACCGGGTGGATGCCCTCCAGCAGGAGGAACTTGATGCGGTCCTTGGGTAGCGACAATTGGCTCACGGGGCACTCACGGACGGTTCAGCCAGGGCGAAGGAGCGGGGTCGAAGCATAATCCGTGTGGGGATATGGTCAACGTGGCCACGCTCCGGGTGCCGCCGCCGGTGACGAGCTTCACCGTCCGTCCAGGGGCGCGCGATTGATTCGACTGGCGGCTTCGGGCACCTTGCGGGCGCCAGCGAGAACTCTCCTTCGCGCCACCCCCCGCAACCGACAAGCCCAAGATGCCCATCCTCGCCCACGACCGGATCACCGCGCCCGGAGCCGATCCCCAGCGGTGGATGTTCTTTCTCTACGGGGCTGGGCGAAACTGGTCCTCGGTGGCGCGGCGCTTCGTGCGTGCCCGGCCGGAGTGGGGCGCCGTCATGATCGACCTCCGGCTCCACGGCGACTCCCAGGGCTTTCTACCGCCCCACACCCTGGAAGCATGCGTGGACGACCTGAAGCGACTCGCCCTGGAGGTCGGACCGGAGCCGGATGCCGTCCTGGGGCATTCCTTCGGCGGTAAGGTGGCCCTCCTCTACCTGCGCGACGCGGCCGCCCGCCGGGGAGACGTGGGGCCGGTGCGCGTCCCGGACCGGATCTGGGTGGTCGACTCCACGCCCGCCGAGCGCGAGCCCGAGGGCAGCGCGTGGACCATGCTCGCCGTGCTTCGCCGAAACCCGGGGCCCTTCCAGGACCGGTCCGAAGGGATCGCCGCGGTGGAGGCCGCCGGCTTCCCGAACCCGGTGGCGCAATGGATGGCCACCAACCTGGTGCCCACGGAGGACGGCGAGGAGATGGCGTGGCGCCTGGACGCCGACGACATGGAGGCGCTGCTGAGGGACTTCTTCGACACCGACGCGTGGCCCGTGTTGGAGGATCCTCCGGGGTCCGCGGAGATCCACGTCATCAAGGCCGAGGACTCGAGCGTGCTTCCCTGGGACGCGTGTGCGCGTGTTCAGCAGGCCGGGGCGAGCACGGGTGGGCGCGTCCATCTGCACCGGGTCCCGGGCGGCCACTGGGTGAACGCTGATGCCCCCGACGCGCTGCAGGCGCTCCTGGTGGAGCACACCTGACCGGCGGATCTCCCGGGGGGTGGCGCGCCGGTCAGGCGGGTCCGCGCTCCAGTGGCAGGTAGACGGCGAACTTGGATCCCTCGTCGGGCTCGGTGTCGACCTTGATGTACCCCCCGAGCATCTTCACGATGCCGAAGGCCTGGGCCAAGCCGAGACCCCGGCCACGCCCGCGGCCCTTGGTGGTGTAGAACGGCTCGAACATCCGGGCCGCCACCTCGGGCGTAATGCCGGACCCGCGGTCCTCGACCTCGATCACGGCATAGTCACCCTCCCTGGCCCCTTCATTCTCGCGCACGAAGCCGGGGTCGACCCGCTCGCGACGGGTCCTGACCACCACGGGGTTTCCCGGCGACGATGCCTCTACGGCGTTTCGCACCAGCGCCTGGAGCACGAGCTCCACCTGCTTTCCGTCCACGCGCAGGGGGAGCGCCTCGGTGGCGCGCTCGACCTTGAGCCGTGTGTCGCCGAGGAAGGGACGAAGCGCCGGAATCGCATGGTCGAGGACCGCCGACAGGTCCATGTGGGTGGTGCTGATGAGCTGGTGTCTGGAGAAAGCCAGCAGGCCCCGCACCAGGGCCTCCGCGTCGAGGATGGCCGTGTGGCACGCCAGGAGCGAGTCGATGATGCGCGGCGGCGCGTCCTCGTCCTCGAGGACCAGCTCCACTTCCACCTTCATGACCGTAAGGAGGTTGTTGAAGTCGTGGGCGATGCCGCCGGCCAGGTTGCTCATCGCCTCCATCTTGCCCACCGATCGCTCCGTGGGCGTCTCGCGCGGCTCGGGCTTCGCGGGGCGCCCTGGGAGAGCCTTCGCGGCGGGAGGTGCCACCGGCGCGAGGGGCAGGGGTGGCACCGGGTCCAGCGGCACCACGTGCAGGAGGACCATGGAGTGGGATCCGTCGCCAGGGTCCGTGAGACCCAGGCCCTCGGCCCGGCACTGCACCTTCCTCCCGTCGGGTCTCCGGATGGGCAGCGGCCGTGTCAGAGGGACCCCCGCGGCGGTCCAGGCGGCCATGAGGCTCTCGAACGGGCCCGCCGAGCTGTCCACATACCCGCCCAGCTTCACGCCCGTTGCCGGATACGTCCCGTGGCCGAGCAGGTCCGAGCCCGGTGGATTGGCGGCGAGCACCTGCCCGTCGTGGGTGAGCAGGAAGGCCGGTTGGTCGTTCCGGGCCGTCAGGGCCAGGAAAGTGTCAGGGGTCAAAGTGAGGCACGAATCTGGGGGGGAGGTGCCCTCACGAGCGGCTACAGTCTGCGATTCTAGAGTGCAGCATACGGGCTCGCAAGCGAATCACGGCGTCCTTCGGCGCTTCGGAGCCGGAGCGGTCACGCCGCGGGGAGCTCACGCGCCTACCGCCCGGTCACGCCGGAAGCCGGTGTCACCGGAGCGTGAGGTTGTCGATGAGCCGGGTGCGGCCCACATGGGCGGCGAGGCTGAGCAGGGCACCGGGCCGGGCTTCGTCCAGCTCCTCGAGGGTTTCGGGATCGGCGACGCTGACGTACTCGAGGGAGACGAGCGGGTGCTCTTCCAGCGTCCTCCGGACCGCCGAACGGAGGGCTTCGCCGTCCGTCTCGCCGTCCGCCCAGAGCTGGGCCGCGTGCCTGAGGCCGGCATGGAGCGCGGTGGCCTGGGCTCGCTCCGGCGGGGAGAGATGGCGGTTCCGTGAGCTCAGGGCCAGGCCGTCGGGTGCCCGGACCGTCGGGACGAGCACGTGACGCACGGGCATCCCGAGGTCACGGGTGACCCGGCTGATGACCACGTTCTGCTGAGCGTCCTTCGCGCCCCATACCGCCACGTCGGGCCGCAGCACGGTGAGGATCTTGGTCACCACGGTCGCCACCCCACGGAAGTGCCCGGGGCGGTGTGCCCCCTCCAGGACGGTGGCCATGGGACCCGGGTCCACCTGGGTGGAGGCGCCGTCCGGATACATCTCCTCCACCGTGGGCGCGAACACCACGTCGACGCCGTGGGCTTCGAAGGTGGCCAGGTCGCGCGCGCGGTCCGTGGGGTAGCGCTCCAGGTCCGAGGGGTCGTCGAACTGGGTGGGGTTCAGAAAGAGGGACGCCACCAGGGAAGCCCCCTCCGCACGCGCGCGCCGCAGGAGCGCCTCGTGACCTTCATGCATGCCGCCCAGGGTGGCCATCATGGACACGGGCCCGCCCAGCGCGCTCCTGGCGGCATGCATCTCGGCTACCGAGGTGACGACTCTCATTCGGGCGGCGAGAGCGTCTTCGAGCCCAGATCCAGCGGCTCCTTGATGTGGGTGGTCTGCGCCTCCGTGGGAAAGCCGCCCGTGCGCACGTCGTCCGCCCAGCGCCGGAGGGCGTCCACCACGATCTCTCCCACCTCGGCGTACCTGGCCGCGTGTCGAGGCGTGAAGTCCACGGAGAGGCCCATGAGGTCATGCCACACCTGGACCTGACCGTCGCACGCGCCGCCGGCACCGATGCCGATGGTGGGGATGGTCAGTCGGTCCGAGACCTCGCTGGCCAGCTCCGCCGGGATGAGCTCAGCACCAATGCGAACGCCCCGGCGCCCTCCAGCTCGAGGGCCGCGTCCACGAGGGCGCGGGCGGCGGCGGACGTCTTCCCCTGCACGCCGTACCCGCCCAACTGGTGGACGGATTGAGGCGTGAGCCCGAGATGGCCCATCACCGCGACGCCGGCTTCGTTCAAGGCGCGGACCGTCTCCACCGCGGCGGTTCCTCCCTCGATCTTCACCGCCTGGGCGCCACCCTCCTTCAGGAGCCGTCCTGCGTTGCGCAGGGCGTCGGACACGCTGGCCTGGTAGCTCATGAACGGCATGTCGGCCACGACGAACGCCCGCTCCGTTCCACGGACCACGGCGGCCGTGTGCCGCACCATGTCGTCCACGGTGACGGGAAGGGTGTCCTCGAAGCCGAGCATGGTCTGCGCCATGCTGTCTCCCACGAGGATCATGGGGATCCCGGCCCGGTCGGCGAGCAGCGCGGACGTGTAGTCGTACGCCGTCACCATGGGGATGGGCTCTCCGGACTCGAGCATCCGGCGGACGTCACGGAGGGTGGTTCTCTGCGGGGACAAGCTGGTCTGCCTCTGGAGTGCGGGCCCTCTGGGGCCGGATCAGGCGCGGGGTGCGATCACGACTTCGGATGGACTTCGAGAGCCGCCTCCAGCAGCCGTCGAAGGTCGTGCATGCGATGCTCTGGAATGTTGCCTCGCTCGGCCGCGATAGGAAGCTGCGCCATGGCCAGGGAGGCGTAGGCCCTGAGCACCTCGGCACCGTGGCCCGAGAGCGCGTCCAGATGGGCCCGGACCGGGGCGAGGTCGCCGCGAACGTAGGGGCCAGTCATGGCATCGGGGATGCCGAGCTCGCCGACGTGACGGGCCGTGGCGAGCAGGAGGGGGGCGAGGGCCTCCACCGCGCTCGCCCGATCCTGGCCGAAAGCGGCCCACAGCTCCGCGGCCAGCCCGGTCAGGGCCGAGACCATGGGGCCGGCCATCACGGCGCTGGCGTGGTAGAGGGGGCGGAGCGCGTCGTCAAGCGTCACCGACCGCCCACCCAGGCTCGACGCCGTGTCCTGGAGCCACCGCAGCAGCCTGGGGTCCTTCGACTCCACGCCGAAGGTGACGCCGGCGAACCGCTCCGCGCCCCGGTCGTCGGGGAAGGTCTGAAGGGGATGGAAGCCACCAATGGACGCGCCCGCCTCTACGGCGGGCTTCAGCGCCGAGACCGGGGTGGCGCCGGAGCAGTGGAGGACCCACTGGCCCGGGCGGAATGCCAGCTCACGCGCCCGCGGAGCCAGGAGATCATCCACGGACGTGATGAAAAGGACGTCCGCGACGGCCGCCACGGCCTGAGGGTCGTCGGAGCCCACGACGTGTCCGCCCAGCCGTCGAGCCAGCGCGTCGGCCCGGCCGGTCTCCCGCCGACTCACGGCCACGACCCGACGGCCGAGACGGTGGAGCGCTTCCGCCAGGCTGCCGCCCAGCCGTCCGGCGTCGACGAATCCCAGGGCGAGATCGGCTTGAGGGGGGTCTCCTTCCGAGGTCAACGCCCGCCCCGGTAGAACAGGAGGCCGCCCCCGATCCCTCCGAGCACCAGGTCGTCGATGCCGTCGCCGTCCAGGTCGCCGAGGGCGCGAGATGCGAAGCGCGTCGCGGCGAGCAACAGG
>CAYGKI010000005.1:13075-16433 GCA_964350235.1 uncultured Gemmatimonadaceae bacterium
GCCCACGAGCAGGTCCTGGAGGCCGTCGCCGTCCAGGTCGTGGAGCAGCGGCACGCTTCGGCGACCCACCTCGATGTCCGCGAACGTCTCGGTGACCAGCTCGAAGCGCGGCTCCAGGGGCGTTCCGACGTTCTCGAAATGGTTGATGGTGCCGGAGCTCTCGCCCACCAGGAGGTCCAGGTCGCCGTCGCCGTCCAGATCGCCCAGGGTGGGGGTGGTGTTCCTGCCCCTGGGGATCTGGGCGACCAGCGAGTCGGCCACCGTGAACCCTCCGCTACCGTCGCCACGCAGGAGCCGGAGCTCGTCCGACCAGGTGCCCAGGATCATGTCGGCGACGCCGTCGCCGTCCAGGTCTCCGAACGCAGGCGCCGGGTGGAAGCCGCCCCCCACGTCCAGGGTGCCGGCGTGCCGGAAGCTCGGGCTCGAGACGGAGCCCGTGTTCTCGAACACGGTCACGCTGCCGTTCTGGGTGTCGTCCTGGTCGATCTTGTTCCCCGCCAGCAGATCGAGATCCCCGTCGGTGTCCAGGTCGAAGAGCACGGGCATGCTCTCGCTGCCCACGTCGATCATGGATACGAGCCGGGAAGTGACGTGATCGAAGGTGCCGTCGGCGCGCTGACGAAGGTGGTGGAGGTTGTCGATGCTGGTGGTGTTCGGGTTGAAGGCGCCGCCCAGGACGCCCACCACCAGGTCCGGAAGCCCGTCGCCGTCCACGTCGCCCACTGTGGGGGCGTTGTAACCGCTGGTGAGCAGCGGGGCACCCAACGGGAAGGGCTGAGGGGCACCCCGGTACGACGGGGACTGACAGGTGCCGGAGTTCTCCAGGAGCAGCACGCCGGCCTCGAAGAAGTCCCCCCAGAAGAGGTCCTCGTCGCCGTCGCCGTCGATGTCTCCGAAGGCCATGGTGTTGGCGCCGTGGAGACTGCCGAACTGGGCCACGATCTCGATGTCCTCGAAGCGGTCCGTGACCAGCTCGAAACGGGGGAGGCCCTGAGCGTCCGTACCGGCCTCCTGGTACCGCGTGATGGTCCCGGTGAGGCGACCGATCATGAGGTCCATGCGCCCGTTGCAGTCCACGTCGATGGCGTTGGGAATGTTCTGCCGGTCCGAGAAGATGGGCTGCCCCGACGTGTCACGGAGCGTGTCGCCGGCCGCCTCGAAGCGCGCGGCGGTGGCCGTACCCACGTTCCGGTGGTAGCGCACGTAGCTGTACGGGAGCTCGGTGAGCAGATCGGGCGCTTCGTCCCCGTCCCAGTCCACGAAGCGGAACCACTCGCCGATGTCGATCTCGCCGTAGTGATCGGTCCGCCACTGAAAGGTGGGCGATCCGCCGGCTACGTGCTCGAAGAACTGGACCTTGTCCGACTCCTCCTGGACGAAGAGGTCCAGGTCCCCGTCGCCGTCGATGTCCACGAGCTGGGGCCGGGGGAGATTGTAGCCACCGAGGAAGGCGTGCTCGTAGGGCTGACCGTCCTCACCCAACACGGGGAACGGGGTGATATCGAAGGTGAACGACTCCGCCGCCCCGGGAGCTCCGCCCGGGGCGCCCGGGGCCGGGCCGGACGCGCAGCCTGTGGCCACCGCGAGCGACGAGAGGAGCATCGCCGCGAACGACGACGCTCCTCCCGACATGCTGCGATGCCCCCTGCGCAGGGACCGGGTCACGCCGGCCCCGTCAGGAGACCGAGCGCGGCCGGTACCGCACCAGGAAGAGGCCCTCGCGCTGGCTCGTCACCACGACGATGCCGCTCTCGAAGTACGGGTAGTTCGACCAGGAGCCGTTGAACTCGGCCTGGTCGCCACCGTACGGCACCGTGTCGAAGTGCCCGACGGGCTGAGGGTTCGCCGGATCCGAAACGTCCAGGACGCGCAGCCCGCTCGTGTAGTTGGACTGGTACATCGTGTTTCCGAGCACGTACAGGTTGTGATCGATGGCCCGGGTCTCGTGGAAGTACTCGTTGGCCAGGATCGGGTCGTCCAGGTCGGAGATGTCCCACACCAGCGTCCGGGTGTTGGACACGCCGCCACCGGTCTCGTCGAGCTCGTCGTTCATGAAGAACCACGCGTGGTCTTCGGAGACCCAGCCCTGGTGGGAGTACGCCACGTTCGGGTAGGTGGCCGTGGACAGCGCCACCGGGTTGGCCTTGTCCGTGACGTCGGCGATGGAGAGCGCGGTCTCGTTGGAGCCGAAGCAGATCTCCCTGCCCTGGTGCTCCTGGTCGGGCCCACGGTAGACGATGCACTGGGCATCGTGGGAGTACCCCGTCCGCTGGCGGCCCGTGGAGGTGTCCTGGAAGCATCCCGCGAACTGGGGATTGCCCGGGTCGCGGATGTCGATCATGTGGAGCCCGCCACCGCACGTCTCACCCCCGGCGCTGGCGCCGACGGCATACGCGAAGCCCGTCTCCTCGTTGATGACGATGTTGTGCGCGCTGTTGATGCGGTCGTAGAGCGCGTCGGGCTCGAAGGTCGGCGGGTTGGTGCCGTCCAGGCCGCGGAGGCGGGTCAGGTCGAAGACCTGCATGCCGTGCGGCCCGGCGCCGTCGGAGACGACGTACATGTGGTCCTGGTAGACCTTCATGTCCCGCCACACCGCGCCGTTGGCCTCGGGCGTCTTGGGGAGGCGCCCCAGGTACACCGGGTTGCCGGGGTTGGAGAGGTCCACGAACACGGTCTGGTCGGTCATGCCCACCAGCGCGATCTCTCGACCGGTCTCCGGATCCGTCCAGCCCCAGACGTCGTTGGTCCGGACGCCGCGGCCGGCGCCCATCTCGCCCAGAGGCAGGAAGGACACCAGATCCACCGACGAGCAGTCGAAGCCCGCGGCATCACCGTCCTCCGAGCACTGGACTTCGTCACCGGTGACGGCATCCATCCCGATGACCTCTCCGGTGACGCGGCTGGCGGTCTCCCAGCGGTCGCCGTCGCGCTCGAGGACGTACGCCGCGCCGGCCTGGTAGTCCTCACCCAGCGCGGCGGCCACCGCGATGCCTCCCGCCTGGTCCACCGTGGCCGAGAAGAAGGACTGGGTGGTCAGCCCGTCCGGACCGAGGCGGCGTGCCTCGGTCCAGTCGCCGGCATCGGCCCCACGCTCGAAGGCGTAGACACGGCCCGCGCCGCTGGCGGAGCCTGGCGCGCCGATGAGGGCGGTGACGCCATCGAAGCTCAGGGACGATCCGAACTGCCCACCGGGCTCCATCTGGAACGGCGAAAGCATGGCCACCAGCTCCCAGGCGCCGTCCGTGAGGGTGTAGGCGAACACCATGCCCATCCCCTGGAGGAAGCCGGGGGCGGCCACCAGGGCGATGTCACCCTGGAGGGCGATGTCGCTCCCCATGGCGGTCTGGGGCTGGAGCCC